>SLAE01000189.1 GCA_007127015.1 Desulfonatronospira sp.
TCCTTATCCAGACGGTGTACAATGCCCGGTCTTTGCTTTTCCTGGAAAAGCCCAAGTTCAGGATACTCATGCAGCAGGTAGTGAACCAGGGTGGGTCCGGGCTCGGAAGGTGCCGGATGAACGGTTACCCCGGGCTTTTTGTTTAACACCAGCACATGGCTGTCCACGTAAACCGCGGCTGTTTTTCCGGCTATGGGTTGAGGATCTTCGCTGCGCCGAGCAGGAATCCGAAGCTGCACCTTCTGTCCGGAAGCCAGTTTTTGCCCGGGTTTCAGGCATGGCTTAAGGTCAACATTGACCCTGCCCTGTCTGATCAATTCCTGAAGTCTGACTCTGGGAAAAGGGTCAAGAATATTTTTCAGAATAAATTTGTCCAGCCTGGATCCAGCCTGGGATTCGCTTACTGTCAAAAAAATTTGTTTTTCCAAGAGGCCGGCTCCTGAAATGCAGGCTGATTATTATTCAACTGATGATCGGAATAAACCTGCGCCAGGTATATCCGGGCTAGAGCACAACTTCCGTGCCCACTCCGCCCCTGGTAAAAATTTCCAGGATAATGGAATTTTCCACCCTGCCATCAATAATATGGGCCTTTTGCACTCCTTCTTCAACTGCTTCGAGGCAGCACTTGAGCTTGGGGATCATTCCTCCGGCAACAGTTCCTGATTCAATGGCCTGTACGGCCTGCTTGCGGGTCAGGCTGGAAATTACTTCACCTGAGCTGTCCTGGACCCCGGCCACATCGGTCAGCAGAATCAGTTTTTTGGCTCTCAGGGCCGAGGCCATGGATCCGGCCACAAAATCGGCATTGATGTTGTAGGTTTCGCCGTCTTCATCGACACCCACCGGAGCGATAATGGGAATAAACCCTTTGGCCTGAATTGATTCAATAAGACCTGTACTGATCCTGACCACCTCGCCTACCTTGCCCAGATCAATGATTTCCGGAGGAGCGTCTTTTTTGCTGACCACCATTTCCATCTTTCGGGCCAGTATGGTCCTGCCGTCCTTACCGGACAGACCCGCAGCGACTCCTCCGCTCAGATTGATCAGGTTTACTATTTCCTTGTTCACCTGACCCACGAGAACCATCTCCACCACATCCATCGTGGCCTGATCAGTAACCCTTAAGCCTTCCCGGAAATCACAGGAAATATTCAGCTGCGAAAGCATCTTGCCGATCTGGGGACCGCCGCCGTGCACAATTACCGGATTGAGTCCGATGTACTTGAGCAGAATAATATTCAGGGCAAAGCTCTTTTTCAGGGCAAGATCGGTCATGGCGTGGCCGCCGTACTTGATAACCACAGTCTGACCAAAGAACTCCCGGATATAGGGCAGTGCCTCCAAAAGAATCCTGGCTTTTGCTGCTTCGTTTTGCATATATTTTTATCAGGCTGCTGGCCGGGTTACAAAATATACCGGGTAAGGTCCCTGTCTTCCTGAACATCCTTAAGCTGTTCCAGAACGTATTCCCTGTCCACCGTAACCTTCTGCCCGCCCATTTCCGGAGCTTTGAAGGAGAGGTCCTGAAGAAGCTTTTCCATTATTGTGTACAGCCTTCTGGCTCCAATGTTTTCTGTCTCATCGTTAACTTTCTGGGCAAAGGAGGAAATCTCCTGTAAAGCCTGATTATCAAATTCCAGGGATATTCCTTCTGTCGCAAGCAAAGCCTTGTACTGCTTGGTCAAAGCGTTCTGCGGCTCAGTCAGGATCCTGTAAAAGTCCTCACCGCTCAACGCGGACAGCTCCACACGCAGAGGAAACCTGCCCTGCAGCTCAGGGACCATGTCCGAGGGCTTGGCATAATGAAAAGCTCCGGCAGCTATAAAAAGAATGTGATCGCTGCGCACCATCCCGTGTTTGGTGTTGACCACGCAGCCTTCCACAACCGGAAGAAGATCTCTTTGCACCCCCTCTCTGGAAACGTCTGCTTTTGCGGATTTATCGCTGGTACAGACTTTGTCTATTTCATCGATAAAAATGATCCCGCTTTGTTCCACTTTTTCCTTGGCAATCTCGGCCACCTTGTCCATATCCACCAGCCGTTCGGTCTCTTCCTGGACCAGGATCTCATAGGCGTTTTTGACCTTGACTTTTTTGGTTTTCTTGCGTTTGGGGAAAACCCTGCTGAACATGTCCCTGAACTGCATCTCCATGTCTTCCATTCCGGGCATGGCCATAATCTCTATGTTGGATCCGGCCTGAACTTCAACCTCTACTGTGCGCTCGTCCAGACGGCCGTCGCGCCAGAGCTTGCGCAGTTTTTCCCTTGTGCGCTGCTCGTCGGCCTGCGTCTGTTCCCGGCTATCTGACTGCTCAAAATCTGCTGCGTATTGAGAAGAAGGCTGGGCAGGGCTTTGAGCGGCTGTCCGAAGCTGCTGACCTGAAGGGGTTTTTTGGGGAGGCAGGAGCAGATCCAGCAGCCTTTCCTCGGCATTGGACTCGGCCTTGGCCTGAACCTTTTTCTTTTCTTCCTCACGGACCATGTTTACGCCGATTTCCATAAGGTCGCGGATCATGGACTCCACATCCCGGCCCACATAACCTACTTCGGTAAATTTGGAGGCTTCCACCTTGAAAAAAGGTGAACCGGCCAGTCTGGCCAGACGTCTGGCCACCTCGGTCTTGCCCACTCCGGTGGGACCGATCATGATGATATTCTTGGGTGCGATCTCTTCTCTTAATTCCGGGTCCAGCTGCTGTCTGCGCCACCTGTTGCGCAGAGCTATAGCCACCATGTTCTTGGCTTCCTGCTGCCCGATTATATATTTGTCCAGTTCGGATACTATCTCTCTTGGAGTAAGTGGTGTACTCATCTATCTATCCTTTTAGTCAATCTTTTCCGTGACGATGTTGGAATTGGTGTAAACACAGATACCTGCTGCTATGTGCATGGACTTGAGCACTACTTCCTCAGCGCTTAGCTCATTATTTTCCATAAGTGCTCTTGAAGCGGCCAGAGCATAGGCCCCTCCTGAACCGATGGCTGCGATACCGTCATCGGGTTCAATCACATCTCCATTTCCGCTGATTATAAGCACATTATCCCTGTCAGCGACGATAAGCAAAGCCTCCAGCCGGCGCAGATATTTGTCCATGCGCCATTCCTTGGCCAGCTCCACGCTTGCCCTGAGCAGGTTTCCCCGGTATTCCTCCAGCCTGGATTCAAAGCGCTCAAACAGGGTGAAGGCATCGGCGGTAGCTCCGGCAAAGCCGGCCAGCACCTTGTCGTTATACATGCGCCGGACCTTTCTGGCTGTCTGCTTCATAATAGTGGCCTGTCCCATGGTCACCTGACCGTCTCCTCCCATGGCCGTCTGGTTGTTTTTTTTCACAGCCAGGATTGTTGTTCCAGTAAACATTATCCGTTTTCATCTCCTGTTGTTTGATATGTGCCTGCTTCCGTAGTCCGGATGTTATTCAGCTTGCGCTGAAACAGGGATCCATTATCCGGGCGGCTTCTTATCATGTCCCCTTCCAGCACTGAAAAAACATATACAAAAATGATCATGCTCAAGGATTTGTCAAGATGGAGCAAGGCCTGAAGTCTGCAGCGTAATCGACTTTCATGCCGGAGGCAGTAAGCTTATGTATCTTCAGGTACATCAGGTACAGGTTCCCGGGGCATATCATCAATTTTGGGCCAGGCTCTGATGACCGCCTGAACCAGAGTAGCCAGAGGAATGGCGAAAAAAACCCCCCAAAAACCCCATATTCCCCCAAAAATCAAAATGGCCGCAACTATGCCCACGGGGTGGATGTTGACCACTTCACCAAGCAGCAAAGGGGCCAGAACATTGCCGTCAATTGCCTGGATAATGGCGTAGGCCACGAGGATCCAGACGAATTCCGGACCAAAGCCCCATTGAAAGTAAGCCACCAGGGCCACCGGAACCGTAACCACAGCCGCTCCGATATAGGGAATGAGCACGGACAGGCCCACTGCCAGGCTCAACAGGATGGAATATTGCAGACCAAATAATGCAAAGACGATAAATGTACCGATCCAGACAATGATTATTTCCCATGTCTTGCCTCGGATATAGTTGGATATCTGGTTGTTTACATCTTCCCACACCTGAGTGGCCAGCGACCTTTCCCGAGGCAGAAAACTGGCGAACCAGTTCAGCAGCAAATACTTGTCCTTGAGAAAAAAGAAGACCAGAAGAGGGACTATGATCAGGTAAACGAGCATGGTTATCAGGCCCACGACCGAAGCCAGGGAAATGGTCAGTATCCTCTGTCCAAGATGGGTGACCTCACCGCGGATCGCGGAAATAAACTCCTGAATCTGTTCCTGGGAAATCAGATGCGGATAGCGTTCGGGCAGCTGCAGCAGCAGGCGCTGCGCTTCAGAAATCATGGCCGGAAGCTGCTGGACCAGTTGGGTTATCTGTTTGATAAGCATGGGCACCAGCCAGAAAAAGGTAAAGAACAAAACAAGCATAAATCCTAAAAACACCAGAATAACCGCAAGCAGCCTGGGCAGGCCGTATCTGGTCATCTGACTGACCACGCCGTCCAGAAGATAGGCGATGATCAGCCCGGCAAAAAAAGGAATAAGCATCTGGCCCAGAAATATGACTATTCCAAAGA
>SLAE01000030.1 GCA_007127015.1 Desulfonatronospira sp.
AGCCCTGACGGGCGCAAGTCCACAACATTGTGCAGCATGGCCCGCTCCAGAGATACCAGAAGGGCCACGTCTATACCGAAAGGACAATAAAGCGCGCATCTGCGGCACATGTTGCACTCATAATAAACAGTGTCGTAAATTTTTTTCAGATATGCCTCATCCGGTACTGCCTTACCCTTGAGTATCTCATTAATGAAGCGCACCTTATAAGCCGGAATCATTTCCGGTTTGCGGTCGTGGGCCAGATAGTAGTGACAGGTATCGGCGCACAAAGCACAATGTGCGCATATTTCCAACCAGGTCTTGAATCTTGCGTTCAGCCGGGGCTTTAAAAAATCCACCAGCTGCTCACGGTTGACATGTTTCATCTTTTACTCCTTGCAAAAGCCTTAAGTTAAAGAAAATTTAATCTGCTACACAGTATAACCCCTGCGGCCGAATTCTATGGCCGTAGCTCCTCTGGAAAAGAAAAACAGGATCATGTGCGACAGCTTGGTAAAAGGAATGAGAATAAGCATGAGCTGGCCTGAGAGAATGTGGAAAAGCTGCATGTTTTCAGCCAGAAAACCTGTTGTGCCCAGAGTGGCTTGAGATGCCAGATAGCCGGTAAGAAAGGGAAGTACGGTCACAACCAGAAGAGCATAGTCTCCGGCACTGGTCAGAATTCTAAGATCAGCAAGAAAAATGCGCCGCAGGATCAGGTAGACGCCTATGGCTATCACCGCCAGAGTCATGATCTGGGCCAGGCCGGCGGGCAGAGTGAACCAGGACCAGCCGAAACGTGACATTTCCCACATGACGATGTGCTGGTAAGCGAAAAGCGGCAAGAGTATCAAGCAGATATGAAAAAGATAGACCAGAAGGCTGTATACTGGCTGTTTCTTAAAGGTTTCATTGGTCGGCAGCAGCCATTTGACATAAGTGCCCAGGATCCGTTTGAGGCTGAAATTTTTGTGAATGATTTTGTCGGTATTCCTTGAAGCTTTATAGTACATTCCAGCCCTGACGGCTATGCCGATCAGAAAGACCAGAATTGCCACCCAGGTCAGCGGGCCCTCGACAAAGGCATAAAAGTCCATTTCAACCTCCTTTTTTAATCGTGTTTTAAGCTAATATTTTATATACCACATTAATATGTCTTGCGGTCAAGGTTTTGTTGGTTTTATACAGGTAAAATTTCCATAAAGAGACAGGTTTTAGATTGATTTGTAGTGAATATTCTTGGATTATCCTGAAGACTTGCACTACTTCCCAGAGTGACGGTAACGTTGACCAGAAAGACCAGAATTGATACCCGGTTCAGCGGGTCTTCAACGAAATATAAAGTCTATTCAACCCCCGTTTTTTAATCGTGGTATAAACTGTAATCTTTTCCATACCACTCTATTCTGTCCTGCTGTCAAAGTATTGTCAATTTTTTTTTGTAAATAATCCACTAAGGAAAGGTTTCAGCTTTGCGCCCTGCAGACCGGGGCCCGGCTTAAAGAGTAGACTTGATGCCGTGGACGGTTAGATGCACTTTGACAAAAAACATTAATTCGATAGTATCCATTGAGGATTAAATTCTCAAATCAAACAGGATCAATAATGGACAACTCAGGGCTGACCAGCGATACGGACAAGGTCATCAGGGCACTTATGGATATCAGCAGTGCCATTAATTCAGATTTATACCTTGAAGATATTTTGCGTCTGATCGTCATGGTCACCGCAAAGGTAACAGGGGTGGAAATCTGTTCTTTATGGCTGGTCGAGGAAGAAGATAGCGGAAGGAAACTGCGGCTTAAAGCAACTCAAGCTATCGAGCCTGCTTATCTGAATGACCGGGAGCTGAATATTGACGAGGGAGTGGTAGGCTGGGTGGCCTCGAATAAAAAGCCGATGATCGTTTATGATGTTCTGACCGAACCTCTGTTTAAGGAAAAGGAGATGGCCGAGAAACTGGGCCTGAAGTCAATGGCCAGCGTTCCTCTGCTGCTTAAAAATGAAGAGGTGATCGGAGTGTTGAACTGTTTTTCCTCGGAGTTCCACGAATTTTCAGATATCGAAGTAAACCTGATCAATACTGTTGCCAACCAGGCCGCGGTAGCCATTTACAATTCAGAACTCGTAATCAAGACCAAGGTCATCCAGGAAGAACTGGAAACCCGCAAGATGATTGAAAGAGCCAAAGAGATCCTCATGAGAAGAAACAGCATCTCCCCTGAAGAGGCTTATCATTGGATGCGCAAAAAAAGCATGGACACCAGAAAATCCATGCGCCGGATAGCAGAGGCTGTTCTGTTGTCAGAAGATCTATATTAGTTTTCATCCGGAAACGGTTCTTTTTCCCTTTGGCTGCGTCAATCCGCACAATTATTCGTCAACGTATTGAGATACGCCTCCTCATCATTGCTTGATTTCCTTGCCAAAAGAAAAAACTCCTCGTTTCCGGAAAGAAAACCATCAGTTTCAGCATCCGGAAATAAAGAATTTCCGGATGGAAACTATATTAGTTTTCTTTTTTGCTTGCGGTTCAAATATCAGATCCTGATCCATAAAAAAGGTTCAGAAACCTCGAACTTAGTTTCCGGCTGCTTCAGTCTAATATTGAATAGAAATTTAAAAAGTAAGTGCCGGATGCTGGAGTATCAGGTTGCAAAAAATAATTCTCACGGATTCAGGTCAGTAAATTATCAATATTATAATGGACACTTTCAAGTGCTGCGCAGGCTCAGGAAGTTTTTTTGACTGTTGACATAATGATCTGCTGAGAGTTATAAAATAATTGTCTGTACAAAGACGTGCAGATTTTTTTGTAAGCTTAAAGACAAAGGCGTCTTTTAATCCATTGTTGCTGACAATCGGGGAAAAGACGCCTTTTTTATTTATTCATTAATCAGGCAGTCTTTTTCCCATGACCAGAATTATTTCAGGAGTTAAAAGATCATGGGAGAAATGCGTTTTTCAAAAAACAACGATGTACTGGGAACCACAAACCGCGGAAACACCACAGAATCAGGGCTATGTACTCTCTGCCGCGCAGACTGTCAGGGCAAATGCGAGACTTTCATGGCCAGCCTGGTAGGCAGGTCTCTTCTCTATCCACGAAGCTACGGTCTGGTAACAGCGGGAGCCAATAATATCACTCACGTGGGGGTATCATACAACTCCCTGAGGATACAGGGTTACGCCTACGGAGCACGGGGCATTGCTCCAGGACTGTCCAACAGTTCCGACGACTGCATCTTTCCCAACGTTGATCTGGAAACCTCCTTCGGCCGGGAGGTTAAAACCAGAGCGCGGATACCGCTTATGACCGGAGCCCTGGGATCCACCCTGATCGCTGAAAAATACTGGGATTCGTTTGCCATAGGTGCTTCCCTGGTGGGTATACCTGTAGTCATCGGTGAAAACGTGGTCGGGGTGGACCGCAACTCTGTCATGTCCAACGGAAAGATCAGCAAGGCTCCGGAGCTTGACCGCAGGATCAGCAGTTACGTCAGGTATAACGGTGATTACGGAGCTGTAATCGTCCAGCTCAATGTTGAAGACACTAAAAACGGTGTGGCCGAATATCTTGCTGAGAAACACGGCGACAAGTGCATTATTGAGCTTAAGTGGGGTCAGGGAGCTAAAGATATCGGCGGTGAAATCCAGGTCAGCAGCATTAACTACGCAAAATTTCTGAAAGAACGGGGATATATAGTTGATCCTGATCCGGATAAAGAATGGGTTCGGGAAGCATTTGAAAAGGGAGCAATCAGCGCCTTTGCCAGGCACAGCAGGCTGGGCGCCACTGATCTAAGCAAGGTCGATCAGGTCCGTGAAGACTTCATAAAAAGCGTGGATTACCTGAAAAGTCTGGGTCTTAAGCGTATTTCACTGAAAACAGGGGCGTACGGCATGGAAGAACTGGCCATGGCAATCCGGTTTGCGACCGATGCCGGGCTTGATCTTCTGACCATAGACGGATCCGGCGGGGGAACCGGGATGAGCCCCTGGAATATGATGCAGAGCTGGGGGATTCCTTCCATCAACCTGCATGCGAAAGCCTGTGAATACGCTTCAATCCTGGCATCACGCGGCATGCGGGTGGTGGATATGTCTTTTGCCGGGGGATTCGCGCTTGAAGATCATATTTTCAAAGCTCTGGCTCTGGGCGCTCCGTTTGTAAGGCTGGTATGCATGGGCAGAGCGGTCATGATCCCTGGATTCGTGGGCACCAATATCGAAGGAGCTCTTAATCCGGAACGCAAAGAAGAGCTATTTGGCAATTGGGATAAACTTCCCAAAAGTGTAAAAGACCTGGGAAGCACTCCGGAAGAAATTTTTGCCGGCTACTATGATGTACAGAACAAGGTGGGAAAGGATGAAATGAAAAACATACCTTTCGGGGCCATCGCCTTCTGGACGCTGGCGGACAAGCTCAGCTGCGGACTGCAGCAGCTGATGGCCGGGGCGCGCAAGTTTTCCATTGACCAGATATCAAGGTCGGACCTGTTTTCAGGAAATAGAGAAACCGAGCGGGAAACAGGA
>SLAE01000128.1 GCA_007127015.1 Desulfonatronospira sp.
TACCTGAGTGCTGAAGACGTATTCAGGGAAGCAGGAAAGATGTGGCCTGCTCTTGCTGGAATTAACTATTCAAGAATAGAGACAAATGGACTGCAGTGGCCGTGCACTACCAGGGATCATCCAGGGACTCCCTATCTGTTCAAAGGAGGATTTCCCAAAAAAAGGGCTGTCTTTACCTCCGTGCACTACAGGCCCTCTGAAGAACTGCCGGACTCTGAATATCCGTTTGCATTGATCACGGGCAGGGAGCTGCTGCAATATCACACCGGAACAATGACCAGAAGGGTTGAGGCGGTGAACAGGGCTTCACCCGGAGCCTATGTTGAGATAAACCCTGAAGATGCGGCTGAGGCGGGTATTGAACACGGCCGGATGGTTAGAATATCCTCCCGCAGGGGAAGCATAAAAATCATGGCCCTGATCTCCAGAAGGTCACTTAAGGGTACAGTGTTTATCCCCTTTCATTACAAAGAAGCGGCGGCCAACATGTTGACCAACACGAAAACCGATCCTGTGGCCAAGATACCTGAATTAAAGGTTTGCGCAGTTAAACTGGAGCCGATGGATAACGCATAGAAAAAGGAGAAGGCATGATTGATTACCGGATATTGAAAAAGCAGATTTTACTCAAAGAAATGAATGACGATGAATTACGCAAGATTGCCGGAATAATTGAAAAGGTTCGGGCCAGGCAGGGTGAAGTGCTTTTTCAGGAGGAAGACCGGACCAGGGGGCTCTGGCTTATTGATTCAGGAAAAATTCAGATAACCAAGATGGCCGCGGACGGATGGAGGCAGACCCTGGTCGTGCTCGGTGCCGGTCATTTTTTCGGGGAACTGGCCATTATCGAGAACAGGCAGCATGTTTCCAAAGCCGAAGCAGTGGTGGATTCCGATCTTCTGCTTCTGCCCAAGGATAAATTTGAAAAACTTGTAGCCGAGGACTGTGAGCTGGCTCTTGTTTTTTTTAAAAGCATGGTCATGGCTTTAAGCCAGAATCTGCGCAGAATGAACGATAAGTTTTTAAGCGTCCTGATCAGTTATTAACAATGAGAGTTAGAGCTTCAGCAGTACAACCACATATTGGCGTGGCGGGCCGAAGCGTGTCGCTCAGACAGTTTACGACCATCAGGCCAAAACCCCGGAACCTGCAGAGAGAAAATGATTTTACGGATACAGGAAATAAAACAAAAAGCTCTTTTGATAAAACCAGCTGAGCAGCTTAATAAATAGAAACAGATGGGAATTTCCGCAAGAATCTGCTTGCAGAACATTTTCCTGTCCGGAATGATGAGGAGGTAGAAATGCAGGACAAAATACTGGACGGCAAGGGAACGGCCGAGGCCATCAAGGCGGAACTGAGTGAGGAAATCAAAAGACTTGAAAAAGCTGCGGGTGTAACTCCCGGCCTGGCCGTGGTGCTGGTAGGAGAAGATCCAGCTTCCCAGGTATATGTGAATATGAAGGAAAAGACCTGTAAGGCCTTAGGAATAGTTTCCCGGAAGCATCTATTGCCGGTTGAAGTTTCTGAACAAGAACTCCTGTCTGTTGTGGACGGATTGAATTCGGATAAAGAAATTGACGGGATTCTGGTCCAACTGCCTCTGCCCGGTCATATCGACGAGAAAAAGGTCCTGGAACGGATAAATGTTGAAAAGGATGTGGACGGTTTTCACCCAATAAGTGTCGGTCGTCTTGCGCTGGGTCAGCCTGGCTTTCGGGCTGCCACGCCGGCCGGGATCATCGAGCTTTTAAAAAGAAGCAATGTGGACATTCCGGGCAAGGAAGCCGTTGTTGTCGGACGCAGCAATATAGTAGGCAAACCGGTGGCTCTGCTTCTGCTCAACGAGAACGCCACTGTAACAATCACCCATTCCAGAACCAGAAACCTGGGCCAGGTGACTCAAAGAGCGGATATTCTCGTGGTCAGCGCGGGCCGGAAGGAAATGATCACCGCGGAAATGGTCAAGGAAGGCGCGGTGGTGGTGGATGTTGGCATTCACCGCACTGAGCAGGGACTGGTCGGGGATGTGGCTTATAATGAAGTCAGGGAAAAGGCTTCGGCCATCACCCCGGTTCCAGGGGGCGTAGGGCCGATGACCATCGCCATGCTCATGTCCAATACTGTCCAGGCTGCACGCAATCGGGCCGAAGGTGCATGACCTTATATCCATAAATCACGCTGCTCGAGTTTAACGCAGATAGTTAAGGAGTATTAAATACATGAATCTGAATGCGATGTCCCCCTGCCAGGCAGCATGCCCGATTCAGATGGACATACCCGGGTATGTTGCCGCTCTTTCCCGGGGAGACGTGCGGGAAGCGGACAGAATAATCCGCTTGACCAATCCTTTTCCTTCGGTTTGCGGCCGGATATGTACCCGGGAATGCGAGACTGCCTGCCGCAGGGGACAAAATGTGGATGAGCCAGTAGCCATAAGGGATCTGAAGCGTTTTGCCGCTGACAAGGCTCTTCATATGCCTTCCGGCCCGCTTGAACCATATTATTCCGAAAGGGTCGCGGTTATCGGAAGCGGACCAGCGGGTCTTACCGCGGCTCATGATCTGGCTCTGCTTGGGTATAAAGTAACCGTTCTGGAAGCCGCAGATGAACTTGGCGGCATGATGACCAGGGGTATTCCCGGATACAGATTGCCTGTGGAAATTGTAAGAAAGGAAATTGAACGTATCCTGGCTCTGGGCGTGGAGGCCAGAACGGATCAGGTCCTGGGCCGTGATTATTCTCTGCACTACTTGAGAAGTGAATATCAGGCGGTTTTTCTGGCCATCGGCAGTGAAAAGAGCTTCTGTCCCGACTGCAGAGGTGTTGACCTTTCAGGAGTATTGACAGCGGTGGAATTTCTCAAAGATGTAAGCCGGGGAGAGAGACCTTATCCTGGAAAAAGGGTCGCGGTCATCGGAGGCGGACATACAGCCATTGATGTTGCCAGAACCTGCCTGAGGCTGGGATCAAGTGAAGTAAGCGTTGTTTATCGTCGTACCATTGACGAAATGCCTGCAGGAACCGATGAAGTGGAGACAGCTCAGGAAGAGGGGGTGGTCTTCAGGTTTGTCACTTCGCCCGTGGAATTTCTGGGTTCGGAAAATGTTGAAAAAATGCGCTGTGTGCGGATGATGGTGGACAAGTCTCGGGGAAGAAAAGGCGCCCTGGTGTGTGTACAGGATTCAGAGTTCGATATCGAGGTGGACGCGATCATTCTGGCCACAGGCTACGGACCCAGAACGGAGACGGTTCCGGAACTTTTCGACAGCGAAGACGGCAAGGTCGAGATCAAGGACGGTACCGGTGCCACCAATATGGCGGGGGTTTTCGTCGGGGGCGATTTTTTGAGCGGCCCCACAAGCGTGGTTAAATCCATTGCTTCAGGCAGAAGAGGAGCAGCCTCCATCCATCGCTATCTTAGAGGACTGGCTCCTGCTGATATTTCGGAAAGAACCGTTCTGGACGAGCTGAATGATAAGGTGGCAGAACAGGTGCCAAAGGCGGCAAGAAGAAACATGACCTCGATCCCGGTGGATGAGAGGCTGAAAAATTTTGATGAAGTTGAGCTTGGATTCAGCTTGAAAGAGGCCATGGCTGAAGCAGGACGCTGCCTCAACTGCAGCCTGGGGGCCAATGTTTCTCAGGATTGCGTCTCATGTCTGAACTGCGTTCTGGTGTGTCCCTATCAGGTGCCAAGACCAGGGGATGAGCAGGTTGATATCGACCCTGCCCAGTGCCAGGCATGCGGGATCTGCGCCGGACAATGTCCGGCCTCAGCCATAGATCTGGATCTTGAGTCCAGACAGAGTTTTCATTCCAGGATTCAAGAAGTTCTTAAAAAGGCCGAGGCAGAAGCTCCCTATGAATTTACTTTGCAGTTCATCTGCGACTTCACCGATTCCAATGTTCCTGCCGCAGAACCTGAAAAATCTGTATTCCAAATTTTTAGTCCCGGTCTTGGGCGTGTGGGAGTGTATGAACTGCTGGCTCCTTTTGAAGCCGGAGCCAGAGAAGTCCAGGTATATGCGTGCGGCGATGGAGAATGTAAATTCAAGAATTGTGATTACTGGACAGGATATAATGTACAAAGAGCGGCAAAGGTGCTTGAAGGTGTCGGACTTGACCCGGGTCGTCTGATGATGATTCAAAAATAGAAAAGTTGTTCGGAATCAAATATTTTGCGAACTATTTTAAAAGTATGCGCATCATTTATCTGCATAACACGGGCTTACAGCCCAAAGCCTTGCAGCTGACATACAATTTTCAGTAACTAAATATTTTAATTATTCAGACCAGGCAGGTGAATTTATGATCGTTGCCGAAATAAAGCCCATGGAGGAAATCCTGGGCATGACCAGAAAATACAGAAAAATTCTTGTTTCTGGATGCGGAAGCTGTACAACTGTCAGTCTTAGCGGAGGATCTCAACAGGTAGAGATCCTGGCAGCTTCACTGCGTACAGCCGGAAAACGGGAAGGAATTGAACTGGAAGTAGGAGAAGAAA
>SLAE01000162.1 GCA_007127015.1 Desulfonatronospira sp.
CGATCAGCAGGGGACCTGAAGGTCCTATGTCGGTTTTTGCCTTAAGGGCTGCTTCGGCCATTTTCCGTCCCCCGACAAGATGCAGGCTGAGCATGTCCACGTCCAGGTCCACACAGTTCCGCACAGCCCTGTAAACAGTGTTGGGAATGTCCATGAATTTGAGATCTAAAAAGATCTTGTAGTCCATGTTCTTGAATTCACGGACAATATCCGGCCCGAATGAAGTGAACAGTTCAAGCCCTATTTTGATCCATCCGGTTTCCGGCCTCAAGGTCCGGCCCATATTCAGTGCTTTCTGCCGGTCGCTTAAATCCAGGGCGACAATGACCTGGGGCTGCTGTCTGCTGGAGAATTTCATTTGAATTTTTAAATAAGCTTGTGCCTGGATAGGCTTTATTGCTGTCTGTACCATTTGCCGGCGGCAATTTTCTGCGGCAGGCCGGGATTATGTTCGGGTCTTAACATCTCAGCCAGAACCAGGGACCTCAGCAGCTCATAGGCCGTGTCAATGTCATCGTTGACCAGCCAGTAGTCGAAAATGCCGTTCGCGAGCATTTCGACCACCGCGTTTTCCAGGCGCCGGTTAATATCGGCGTCTTTTTCACTGCCTCGTTTTTTAAGCCTTTCTCTTAGTTCTTCCAGAGAAGGAGGGAAAATAAACAAAAAAACGCCCAGGTTTAGATTTTCTTTGATCTGACGGGCGCCCTGCACATCAACATCCAGAATCAGGCTGTGGCCCTGATCAATACTCTGCAGTATCTGATCTTTCGGGGTGCCGTAGAAATTGCCGTGCACTTCAGCCCATTCGGCGAAGAAATTTCCGGCTTTGAGTTCTAAAAACTCATCCCGGCTGACAAAAAAGTATTCCCTGCCGTGCGCTTCA
Source organism: Desulfonatronospira sp. (assembly GCA_007127015.1). Lineage (GTDB taxonomy): Bacteria > Desulfobacterota > Desulfovibrionia > Desulfovibrionales > Desulfonatronovibrionaceae > Desulfonatronospira. The sequence goes on from SLAE01000162.1 coordinate 884, forward strand.
TCCGACCTGGGCTGTCTGGTGGTGTAGGAGATGGAGAAGCCGAAATCGGGAAATTCGTCGCAGAGCATGCGGATCAGAGTGCTTTTTCCGGCTCCGGATGGAGCACTGATGACCAGGAGTAATCCTTCAGGTTTCATTTTTAGCCTCCAGCAGTTTGAGTCTCTGGACTATGGTTTCCGGCTGGATGGCAGAAAGAACTATGTGTCTGGAGTCCATTATCAGAATGGAACGGGTCTTGCGACCCTGGGTGGCGTCAATAAGCATGTTCTGTTCCCGGGCATCCTCCCGCAGTCTGCGCATGGGCGAGGAAGAAGGGTTTACAATGGCCACCACCCGGGAACTGACAACATTGTTGCCGAAGCCGATGTTCAAAAGCTTCAGCTTTTCTCGAAGCATACTCGTGTCCATGCGGCTACTCCAGGTTTTGAGCCTGTTCTCTGCATTTTTCCAGCTGAGTTTTGAAATCCACGGCTAACCGGGACATTTCTATGTTCTGGCTTTTGTTGGCGCAGGTGTTAATTTCCCTGAAGGTTTCCTGAAGCAGAAAATCAAGCTTGCGCCCTATTTCGCCTTCGGCGTCCAGAAGCTCGCGCAATGACTGCAGATGGGTCTTGAGTCTGGTGATTTCTTCGGACACATCCAGACGGTCGCTTAGAAAAGCAAGTTCCTGCAGGAGTCTGTTTTCATCCGGGGCTGTGTCCAGCTCGGAGAGGATTCTGCCTGCTCTGGTTCTTAATTCAGCAAAACGCTGGTCCGCATTTTTAGCGGCTAACTCTTCAAGCTCACCAAGCAACGACTCAAGCTGTGCAATGCGTTCCTGAACGTCTTCCAAAAGCAGATTTCCTTCGGTCTGTCTGGATGAGTTCCAGTCGACAAGAGCCCGCTCCAGGCAGTCTTCAAGATCGGTCAGCAGATCCGGATAGATCTGCGTCCTGCCCTCGCGCCACAGGGACTGAATTCTTAAAAAAGCGTTGATGTCCGGAGAGAACTGCTGATTTGCCTCCCTGGAGAATTTTTTCAGTTCTACGAGCATAGCCCTGGCTGTGGTTCTGTCGAGCTCCATCCCGATCAGATCAGGATCAAGGATGCGCATGTCCAGAAAGAGCTCCACCCGGCCTCTGGCGGCATGTTTTTTCAGCCTCTTTTCAAATTTGCCCTGAGAAAAATACAGTGACGGCGGTATTTTCCATTTAAGATCAAGGAAGCGGCTGTTCACGCTTCTGATTTCCCAGGTCAGGCTCCAGTCTTTTTTGTCCGCAGCGGCAAAACCATATCCGGTCATGCTCGAGGCCATAAATATTTCCTTTGGTTTTACTGAACAGGTTGTACTTCTTCTCTTAACTGCCTATGGTAGATGCTCCTGATATTCCTCAAGTGCACCTTGATCTTTTCCGAAGCATAATCAGGAAAAGTCCAGGGCAGATCCATCCAGTCCCCTCTGGAAAAGATTAATGTCAGATCAGCCCAGATGCCGGAATTGAGATAGACGCGATGAGTGAAATTCTTTCCTGAGGCCAGAACCAGCCGCTCCAGGGTGAGCAGGCCCGGGTCCAGGTTGAACAGGCGCTTTTCATCTTTTGACAGTTCATTTTTTTCCAGCTCATTGGTTTTTAATTTGAGATCAGCCAGACGTTCGAGACCGACCAGGGGCTTATAGGTCAGGATCTTTCTGTAGATGGGAGTGCCCAGCTCCCGGTCGTAATATCCGGTTTCAATAAGAGGTATCAACTCGCTGGTGTAATCAGGCTCTCCAAACTCCAGGTTGAGGCGAGTTTTCAGCCTGTCCCCGAAAAGCTCCCATTTTGAGCTGAGGATGGAAAGAAAAAGTTTTCCCGGCTTAGGCGTCCTTGGTCTGCTCATAAGAAAAAAACCTGATTCTTGTACAAAAACGGGTTTTCCCGCTTTCCTCAGGTTATCTACCAGTATTGTCCCAGCAGTTCAACCCAAAGCTTTGAACCTTCAATTCTGAGCGGTTCAGCCACAGCCCTGCTTCCTGCCTTAAGTCCGTGCAGTGAGTGTGAAGCTTCGCAGTGCACATAATACTGACTCATGCCCTTGCGCTCGTCTTCCATGACCAGACGCAGTTTTTTTTGATCCAACAGGCTTTGGAGAAAAGCATCTTTCTTTTCCTGGACCAGTTTTTTTATAATTTTTGAACGCAGCTTTTTCTCTGTTTCGGGCACCTGATCAGGATATTCGGCCGCAGGGGTGTGCGGCCTTGGAGAATAGGAAAATACATGGGCGTATGTAAGAGGCAGTTCTTCAACCAGTTTCCTGGTGACTGAGAAATCTTCATAATTTTCTCCGGGAAAACCTACCAGGATATCCGCGCCAAGGGCAAAAGAAGGCATTGCCTGCCGCAGGAGGCTGACAAAACCGGAAATTTCTTCGGGATGATAATGATTCCTGCGCATATGTCTCAAAATACGAGGGCTGCCGCTTTGCAGGGCCAGGTGAAAGTGCGGGCAGAGCAGTTTTGATGAGGCTATGACTTCCAGGGCCCGGGAATTTAAAAGAGAAGGATCCAGCGAGCTTAGTCTTAGCCTTGCCCTGTTTTCCCAGTCAGGAAGCAGATTTTCCTCAAGAAGGATAATCAGATCCCAGAAATCAGGCTCGGTATCCAGGTCCCTGCCGTATTGACCGAGATTTATTCCGCAAAGGACAATCTCGGAGAAACCTTTGCTGAGCAGACCTTTGATCTCAGAAAGAATCTCTTCGGGCCTGCGGCTGACCGGTCCTCCTCTGGCCCGGGGTACAATACAGTACGAACAGGCCCTGGAACAGCCGTCCTGAACCTTGAGCACCGGTCTGGCCCGGGTACTGGTTGCAGTTATAAAGTCAGGCGCTTTTCGCCCCTCAGGCTTCAAATCCTGTTCAAGAGAGAACAAAAGGTCTTTTTTTTGCTTTTGGGGAATGACCATGTCCACCTCGGGCATGGAATCGAGATCTTGTTTAAATATCTGGGCGGCACATCCGGTGACGATGATCCTGGCATTGGGGGCCAGAGCGTGCATCCGGCGTATCATTTTGTTCAGATCGCGTACAGCTGCGGATGTTACCGCGCAGCTGTTGATGTAAATGTTTCCGGCCTGTCCGGGTTTTTCTGCGGGCTGCATTCCCTTTTTCCGCAAAGCTTCGGCAATGGCCTGGGATTCGTACTGATTTACTCTGCATCCCAGTGTGCTGATAAAGTAAGTGCTCATAATTATTTAATCTTAAACTTCCTCAATTATCCCCGCGCCCAGAACCCGGCCCCGGCTGGAATATACGGCTGCCACCTGGCCTGGAGCGGCAGTTTCGCGGCCGCCGGTAAAATGGATGAGCATCAGGTTCTGCTCCATGACTACTTTTGCGGGCTTTGGAAGCTGGCGGTATCTGGTCTGGACCAGGAGCTTTTCAGGCCAGTCTGCAAAAGGAAGGAGCAGATTAAGGCTTCCCGCCCGGCAGCTCTTTGTACCGAGTTCTTCTCTGGAACCGACTACCAGAGCATTGCCGGCTTGGACTCGGGCCAGGACATACAAAGGATGAGCATGGGCTATGCCCAGACCTCTTCTCTGTCCCAGTGTGTAGCGCCATAGACCCGAGTGAGTACCCAGGGTGTCGCCCTGCCTGTTTATTA
>SLAE01000094.1 GCA_007127015.1 Desulfonatronospira sp.
GGGTACTCCTCCTATCATGATGTCGAGTTTTCCCTGATCCACACTGAGTCCGCCTTTTGCGGGGCCTGCCACAACGTGGTTCATCCGGTTTCGAACACGGTGCTCATCGATACGTATGACGACTGGAAAGAAGGCCCGTATGCCGAAGAGAACGTACGCTGCCAGGACTGTCACATGACCCCGGGACCGGGCGTGGGAAAAAACCCCGGCAGATCAAGTCCCATGGGTGAAGACAGAGAACACGTGGCCACCCACTTTTTCCATGGAGGCAGCGTACTTTTTCATGAGAGAATGGGCAACGAAGAGGAAAAGGAGCTGGCCCTGCAGATGCTTCAGGCAGCGGCGGACCTCGATGTCCGTTCTTCATGGACGGACGCGGGGCTTGAACTCCTGGTGGAAGTAAAAAATACGGGTGCAGGCCATAAAATTCCCACAGGAGTCACCTATATCCGCAAGATGTGGCTGGAAGTCACTTTGTTCGATGAGCTGGAAAACCAGGTATATACATCCGGACACGTAAACGAAGACAACAGGATAGATCCGAATACAGAATTTTACCGGAAAGTATTCAGGGACGGAGATGGCAATCTAACCTCCAAGAGCTGGTTTGCAGAAGAAATCGCGTATGACCGGAGAATTCCAGCCCGGGGCAGTGACGTGCAGACTTTTTATCTGCCGGTTAATAATGAGGGCGAGGAATACAGGGCCGTTGTCCGTCTCATGTACCGGTCATTGAGCCAGGAGGCGGCCGACAACCTGGACATTGAAGGTCTTAAGGTCGAAAGCATTGAAATGGCCCGGACCGAGCTGAGCATCAGATAAAGCCTGTTGCCAGTCTGGCCTGACTGTTTATTCTTATACTTAACCTGAATCCGTTAAATCCCGCACTTCATTCCGGCTTCTCCAGCCCTGGGAGTGAATACATAAAAGGTAAGTGCGGGATGAATGGTGATAAGGCCGCAGAAAATGACCTCAGGGATTCAGGCAGTAACATAATAAACACGTACAAGATGATGACAGGAGGTCGGCAGATGGGTCTGCAGGATGAAACAGCATTTATAACCGGAGCAGGTCAGGGACTTGGGCGGGCCACAGCTGTACATCTGTCCCGTCTGGGCATGAGCGTGGTCCTCAACGGGCGCAGGCGCAACAGGCTTGAAGAGGTGGCCGGAATAATTGAAGCCGAAGGAGGCAGGTGCCTGATAGCGGCAGGAGACATCTCCGACCCCCGGCAGGTGGCTGAAGGGGTGCAGCTGACTCTTGAGACATTCGGGTCACTTGAAGTGCTGGTGAACAACGCGGCAGTAATCGGACCTCCCAGAACACTGGAGGACGCGGATCCGGCAGCCTGGAAGCAGGCCATGGATATAAATGTGAACGGAGCCTTTTACTGCTGCCGGGAAGCTCTTCCAGTCATGATCAGACAGGGACGGGGCAGGATCATCAACCTTATATCCGGTCTGGCCTCCATGGCTTATCCAAGATTCTGCTCCTATTGCGCCAGCAAGGCGGCTCTGCTGCAGATGACCCGGTGCCTGGCCGAAGAATTTCAGGATAAGCCGGTGCAGATCATGGCTCTGGATCCAGGGGTAATGGACACTGAAATGCAGGCTGAAATCAGAAGCCTGGACGAAGAGAAACTGGGACCGCTGCATAAGGATTTTCTGGACATGAAAAAAAAGGACCGGCTGCGCAGTCCGCAGGAGGCGGCGGAGATGATAGCCGCCCTGGCTGAGAGGGACAGAAGCAAAGACAGCGGCAGAAGTTTTGCGGTTGGAGATCTGATCGGGGTAAAGGCCAGGCATATCAACCCGGCAGGCTCAGACAACTGAATCAATCATACAAAGGCTTTGAGCATATGTCTTAAAGGAGGAGTTGAAATAACTCCTAGTTCAGGCGTTAAATTATCATAGATCATAATTTAACATTCAGTATTCTGTTCTTCCTGGCCTCCATCCTTCCATCAATATGGCCCATGATGTAGCTTGATCCGCAGGACGCGATCAGTTCCGGTTCATCAGGCATTTCTCTACCTGAACAACCGTCAACGCGGCCTTTCGCGTAACTTTCCGGGTCAAGTCCCTGCCTGCAGGAGGACTTGAGCATCCTGCCGCAGAGATTTTGCCACAGCGAGCTGATAAAAAAATCTTTTTTCATCTAACTGTTCTTTATGGATTTCCAATTTGAGATATAAATATTAATTTTATTCAGTATATCCACCAATGACTTTTTTGGCCAGCATATTCTCAGGCTTTCAGGCGCTTATATTTACATCTGAGGCCTGGAAAAATAATTTCTAAAGCCAAAGGCAGCAGATAATTTTTAATTGTTATTAAACTATCTTGATAAAAGAAGAAAATCAATGCATCAAGCTAACTCCTCCAACAAAAAATACGTAAGATTTCCGGTGCTCATCGGACTGCTCATTGTGACAGCAGTGCTCACTGCTCTGATCACCCTGCTCATTGCCAGGTTCTGGCTGTTTCAACCCACGGTGGAGCCGGTGGCCCTTGATTCCAGGGAACAGGTCGAGCTGGAAAAAAAACTGGCCGTGCTTCAGGACAGAAGAGCGCCTTCCCGGGAATACCCTGAAGACCGGGTGATCTATCTTACTGAACGCGAACTGAACTCCATCGTTGCCAGGGATCCACAGCTGGCTGGAAAGATGGCCTTCCATCTTTTTGAGGACCGGATCAAAGCCACGCTTCTTGTTGATGCCCCTGAAGACATGCCGGTCCTGGCCGGCAGAACCGTGGAGGTCACTGCCGGGCTTTCAGTCGGATACGCGCAGGACAGACCGGTGATCATCATTGAAGATGTCAGCCTGATGGGGGTCTCTCTGCCCGAGGCCTGGCTGGGCGGGCTTAAGGGGCAGAACCTGGTCAGGATGAACGGCCCGGGTTCCAGATTCTGGGAAATTTTTGGAGAAGGCATAGAAGATCTGCGCGTGGAAAAGGGAAGGCTCAGAATTGAACTCGCTGAATAGTTAGCTTTCCTCCTGGAACATGGAGTAATATGGCTGTCAGCACCATAGACGGGGGCACGGGGTCGGGGTCCGGAACCATTGTCCGGGACGTTTCAGGACTTGCTGTTCTTACCGGAAGGGCAGTGCGCCTGGTAAACATACGTTCCGGCCGGGACAGACCCGGACTTCGGCCTCAGCATCTCAAGGCCCTGCAGGCCTGTGCCGAGCTCAGCGGCGGTCAGCTGAAAGGAGCCCATGCCGGTTCAAAAGACGTGGTCTTTATTCCCGGAAAAGCTCTGCCGGATGGAGAATACGAATTTGACGTAGGCACTGCCGGTTCAGCGGTGATGCTGGCCATGACCCTGATTCCGCTGGGAATGTACACAAGAAAACCACTAACCCTTGTACTGCGCGGCGGCCTGTTTCAGGATTTCGCGCCGACCGCCCTTTACCTGAAGCATGTCCTGGCCGCGGCTCTGCTTTCAATGGGCATAAAAGTCCAGGTGAAAATCGTTCGTCCGGGCTATGTTCCCCGCGGCGAGGGATGTCTTGTCTGTACCGTTCATCCTGTGGATCAGGCGCCCGGGCCGTTTGAGGCGGTACGCCCGGGCAGACCGGAAATGATCCTGGGGACGGCTCTGTGCTCGCATCTGAGACGACGCAAAGTGGCCGAGCGCATGAAGGAAACCTGCACAAGGCGCCTGCTCAGGCAGGGACTTTCCTCAAGCATAGAGGAAGTTTACGATGAGCGGGATGCACCTGCCTACAAGGAGCCGGCGGCTCAGGCCGGAGCCTGCCTGGCCATCTGGAGCAGTCTGGGCCGGGGATGTCTGCTTGGCGCGGATATGGCCGGAGCTCCCGGCAGATCTTCAGAAGAGATCGGCAGGAAAACAGCCGGAAGATTCCTGGATGATCTGTCCAGAAACGCCGGGGTGGACCGTTATCTGGCTGATCAGCTGGTTCCCTTTGCGGGCCTTGCTAAAGGGGAAAGCAGCTACCGGGTTCCGGAAATCACCGCTCACCTGGAAACACGTTTGTGGCTTATCCGTGAATTTCTAGGCGCGCAGGCTACAATTGAGGACCGGGTGGTCAGAATCAGGGGGGCCGGGAAAAAGAGAGGATCGTAATTTGAACGCAAAGATCAGAGGCATTTATGCCACTGCCCTTACCCGTTTTCTGTTGTCCGCAGACATACGCGTGGTCCAGCCGTCCGAGTCGGTGCTCAAGCGTTTCAATGAAGAGCGGCTGTTTCCGGACAAGCCTGAGGAAGTCAGCATTGAAGACCTTGAAAATAAACAGGGAGTAAAGGTCCGCGGTCCGAATGAACATCTGGGCAGGTTAAGGGACATATTCACGCGCGTCTTCTGGGACGCTGTGTACCGCGGAGAAAACCGGGAAGCCCCGGGTCTGGAGGTGGAGTTCCCGGCGGTTTCCAAAGGCATTCTGGATGATCTGCGCCGGGAAGTGAAGCCTACGCTCACAGGACATCATTTCTTCCGCTGCATAAATTCCAGGATGGTCGACTTTGTGGAGA
>SLAE01000102.1 GCA_007127015.1 Desulfonatronospira sp.
CAGGTCTTCAAGATGATGAGCTCCTGCCGGAGACAGACGGCAGAGGTTCGGGGTTTTTCGGCTCATGACGTCAAAGATGTCCAGGTTGAGATCCAGACCTGCTTCGGCAAAGATCGCGGGCAGGTGCAGCACGGTATTTGTAGAGCATCCCAGGGCCATATCTACCGAGACCGCGTTGGCCACGCTCTTGGGAGTGATGATATTGCCGGGTCTCAGATCCTGCTCCAGGAGATGCATGACTTGCATGCCCGCGGTTTTGGCCAGCCGGATGCGGGCGCTGCTGACAGCGGGAATGGTCCCGTTGCCGGGCAGGGCCAGTCCGATGGCTTCGCTCAGACAGTTCATGGAGTTGGCGGTGAACATGCCCGAGCAGGAACCGCAACCCGGGCAGGCCCTTTCTGTCAGCTCCTCCAGCTCGGCTTCCTTCATTTTTCCTCTTCTGGTGCGCCCCACGCCTTCAAAGACAGAGATAAGATCAACCGGCAGGCCCTGGTGTTCTCCAGCGAGCATTGGTCCGCCGCTTATAATAATTGAAGGCAGGTTCAACCTGATCATGGCCATGAGCATGCCGGGTACGACCTTGTCGCAATTGGTGATGAGCACCAGCGCGTCAAATGGATGCGCCGAGACCATGATCTCCACTGAGTCAGCTATGATTTCCCTGCTGGGCAGACTGAAGCGCATTCCTCCATGGCCCATGGCCAGGCCGTCGCATACTCCAATGGTGGAAAATTCCAGGGGGGTTCCCCCGTTCATCCTGATGCCGGCCTTGACCGCGGAAGCAATATTGTCCAGGTGCTGGTGACCGGGAACGATTTCATTAGCTGAATTGACCACTCCAATCAAAGGCCTTTGAATTTCTTCCCTGGTCAGTCCCAGAGAATAAAGCAATGAGCGCTGCGGCGCCTTTTCCACACCTTTGGTAATCTTGTGACTGCGCATTTTCACCTCGCGTTCTTTTTCAGTTTGAGAGATAGTCCCAGGGAATTTTCTGCCCTCTGGGCACTGCTTCCAGTTCCAGAGAGTGATGAAGACCCTGCCCGGCAAGAATTTCTCCACTATAGGCAATCATGGAAGCATTGTCAGTGCAAAGACTCATGCCCGGCATGATCAGGCGCAGGTTCATGTCCCGGGCCAGGCAGCTTATTCTGTCCCTGAGCATTGAATTGGCTGCCACGCCTCCGGCCAGGATGATATTCTGGATTCCCAGCTGCCGGACTGCCCTGCGCAGTTTTATCACCAGGGTATCCGCAACAGCCAGGCTGAAAGAAGAGCATACCCGGGCCAGCTGCGCGTCCGGGCGATAATCAGCGGTTATTTCCAAAGGGTTTTCAAGCACCAGTTCCGGGTGGGCGCGGATATGATTGACCATGGCTGTTTTCAGTCCGCTGAAACTGAAGTCCAGATTTTTGTTGTCCAGATAAGGCCTGGGAAACATGTCCGGATCAGGCGAAGCATAGCTGGAAAACCGGTCGATGTATACTCCTCCGGGATAAGGCAGGTTCAGGGCTCTGGCGGTCTTGTCAAAGGCCTCTCCCGCGGCGTCGTCCAGAGTTCTGCCCAGGAGCTTAAAATCAACGCTGGAATCTATGCGGTAAATATTGGTGTGTCCTCCTGAAACCAGAAGGCCCAGGGCGGGAAATTCGAGCTTCTGTTCCAGACCCGGAGCCAGAAGGTGCGCATGCAGGTGATTAACCCCGACCAGCAAAGATCCAAGGCCAAGGCTTAATCCCTTGGCAAAACCAAGTCCTACGAGCAGGCAGCCGAGAAGACCCGGTCCCCGGGCCACGGCTACAACCTGGATTTCTTCCGGTCTGCGTCCAGTCTGCCGCAGAAGCTTCTCCCACAGGGGAGCAAGCTTGTTCAGATGTTCCCGGGAAGCCATTTCCGGAACCACACCTCCGAAAATGGAATGCTTGTTTACCTGGGAAAAGAGAACCTCGCCCAGGACTTGTCCCTCATCCACCAGAGCCAGAGCAGTTTCATCGCAGGAGGTTTCTATTCCCAGGCTAAGCACTTTGATCCTTATAAAAGCTTACAGCAGTGCGCACATCCTCCCGCGAACCAATGAATAAAGGAGTTCTTTGATGCAGCTCCGAAGGCTCAATTTCCATGATCCTTCTGTCTCCGTCACTGGCCGCGCCTCCTGCCTGCTCAACAACGAACGCCAGGGGATTGGCTTCACACAACAGTCTTAATTTTCCGTAAGGCTTTTTGGGATCCCTGAAGTCTCTGGGATACATGAAAATGCCTCCACTGAGCAGGTTGCGGTGAAAATCCGAGACCAGAGAGCCTATATAGCGCAGAGAATATGGTTTCCTGCGTTTATTTCTGCCGGATTTGAAATAATTGACAGCGTTTCGTGTAGGTTCATCCCAGTAGTTCCAGTAACCCTCATTTACGGAATAGACTCTGCCTCTTTCAGGTATGCTGATATTTGGATGGGAAAGAAGAAACTCGCCCACGCTGGGATCAAGGGTAAAGCCGTGCACTCCGTCTCCCGTAGTGTAGACCATCATGGTCGAGGAACCATAGATGAAGTACCCTGCCGCGACCTGATTTTCACCTTTCTGCAGAACCTCTTCCATGCATACCTGTCCTTCATCATGGGTGCGTCTGACTATCGAAAAGATTGTCCCGATGCTCACGTTGACGTCGATGTTTGATGAGCCGTCCAGTGGGTCAAAAAGCAGAATATAATCCCCATGGGCGAACTGAGGCGGGATTTCAATAATATCGGCATTTTCCTCGGAGGCCATGGCGCAGAGCAGGCCCGCTCTCTGCATGCGGTGAATGATTATCCCGTTGGCCAGTTCATCCAGCTTGCGCACCTGTTCTCCCTGAACATTGACGTCTCCGGTAAGACCAAGGATGTTCACCAGGCCGGCTTTGTTCACCTCTCTGGAGACTATCTTCGCCGCCAGAATCAGTTCGTTCAGCAGTCTGGTGAAGCGTCCGGTGGCCATGGGACTGGCTTTCTGATGAAGAAGCAGTTGTTCGGTTACGGTAATCTGGCGCATAGCAAACCTCCCTTTTTTGCCTCCGCAGTTTCTGGTATTGTAAGCACCAAAACGTACTTGAACAGTTTTTTTGTTTCAACTTAAGGCGAAGGCTGCAGGCTTTAACCATCTTTGAGCATATAGATTATCCAGTCCTGGTCCACGGCCCGGGCAAACCAGAAAAACTCGTCGCCCTCAAGCTTGATTTTGCCGCTGATTCTGCGCCTGGTCTTCTCCTGCCAGTCGATGTTTTCAAGTCTGCTCCCGATTTCTTTCTGCCCACCGGTCCAGATCACCTGATCAGCAGCTACAAGGACAAGCTTTTCAGGATCTGCGGAACGTGAGATAAATGATCTGGGATCAAAATGAGCTATTATCAGCGCGTCCACCTGGAAATCTCTGTATACGGGCACGGCGATCAACACTTCAGGTCCAAGAACTGTATCTTCTACTGCCAGCATTGTTTTCCCCTGGGGCAGGTCAAGGCCCCTGGGAAACAGTACATCGAATTCCAGCCTTTTGATTCCTTCCCGCGGATGCGCGGACAGGATATCACCTTCCGTGTTAATGATGACGATACCATTAAGCCAGGGAAAATCCATGCTCAGTTCTTCTTTCCAGTTCTGTGCGGGATAAGTATCCCTAAGGGAAAGCCTGCGCAAAAGCAGGGACAACTGCGTATCCACAGGATAAATGTTGTTCGCGAGTTTCTGTTCCTGCGAATTGATGTCCTTGCGGTTCATTTCCAGCTGATATTCCGAAGGGCCAGTAGGCCAGTATCTATCCCGCATTTCACCAACTCCGGTACAGCCATAAGCTGTAAGCAGGAAAAGGATTAAAGCAGCTGAAAAAGTCTTGAAAGAATCCATCTTGCCTCCAACAAAGTAAAAAAAGATCATTAACAGTCCAGGATTTAAATGGATCTTTTTATAAATTAATAGTGTCCGGGAAGCAACACCATAAGCCGGCCCGATTGAGCCGGGCAGATTAATTTGAAGTCTGAGAGGCTGCCTGCCTGGCAGATGCTGCAGCTCGCGCCGGAACAGTTACCGTTACCCTGTCGGCAGACATAAAGAAAGCAAAAAAACCTGGATCCCGGATCAAGTCCGGGATGACAAAGAGAAAAAAACCGGATCCAGTCCGGGCAGGCTGGCAAAGAAAAAGTACGCTTGAACCGGAAGAGCCAAAAATTTCCTGTAGACTGAAAGGAACTATATGGAGCAAGCTGGTCAGACTATCAGGAAACAATTGTCAATGCGGAAGTGAAGAGTAATTTTCTCTGAAATAAAAAAGATCAATTCCTTTCTTCCAGTCGTTCAGCCAGCCTGGAGAGGAAATCGGTCATATCCGTTTCTTCAGCTTCCACATTGTCTTCCTGCGAAGGTTGATTAATTTCAGTGCTTTCAGAAGCTATTTTTGTCTCCAGCAGGCGAATATTTTTCTCAAGTTCCCTGCGTTCTGATCCGGGAAGG
>SLAE01000017.1 GCA_007127015.1 Desulfonatronospira sp.
CACACCCGATACCATTCCGAACTCGGAAGTTAAGCCCTCCAGCGCCGATGATACTTGGGGTCAACCCCTGGGAAAGTAGGACGCTGCCGGAACATCTTCTCCATCAAAAAAAGGGATTCCCAACAAAGGGAATCCTTTTTTTTTTGTTTTTTGGACTTGAGATTACAGATTTGTTCGACACAGCGGGTGTGAGTGAGTTCGATTTATTTCCATGCACGGCCAAGATTAAAAAAGTTACTTCAGAATTATGTGAGGATAACGTTTGCAAAGGCTGGACAATACCAGCCTTCATAGTTAGGAAGGTTTACCAGACACCGCCTTTCTTGTTGCGCACAGGTTATATCATGTTTTCCAAAATCGTACATCCCCTGGAACTCAGCGAATCACTGACAGATATCAAACTCAGGATATCTTTTGCAGTAAAGCTGGGAGCAAAGGACCTGACCCTGGTTCATGTGCTTAATCCCGGTTTTGGAGGGAAAGGCAACGCGGAATCCAGACTCAGACAGTTTCAGGAAGTATTTCAGGAACTGGGCGTAAATGTTGATTATCAGGCAGAAGAAGGACACACAGCCTCTGAAATATCCAGGATCGCCCGGGAACTGAATTCTGATCTGATTTATATTCCAGCAAAAGGCAGAAACTTTCTGCTGACCTCACTCCTGGGAAGCGTAACCCAGGATGTGATCCGCCTGGCTGACAACCCAGTGTGGGTGCACAAGCAAAGACCTTTTCTTCAGCGCAAAGAAAGCATGCACAAAGCGATTTTTGCCACAGACTTCAAAGAAGCGGCAGAAAGAAGCTATCCCGCGGTCCGAGCTCTTAAAGGTTTGATCCCCGAACTCATAATCCTGCATGTGGGAGAAAGAGCTGCTGATCCTTATGCTGAGCAGATCCGAAGAGAATCAGTTCAAGAGAGGCTTGGAGAGGTTGCAGAGAAATTTGAGCCGTATTTTTCCAGGATCAGGCAGAGCGCAAGAATAGGTTCTCCGGCAAGCCACATTCTTAGCGCAGCGGAAGAGCACAAGGCTGATCTGATCGTTCTGGGCAGGCTGAATGAACCCTTTCCCCTGCATATCCTTGGCTCAACCTGCGCCAGGGTCACAGCCAGGGCCAAAAGTTCCATACTGCTTATTCCCTGAGGAAAATCAAGGTAACAGGAACAAACATGTACAAGGACAAGGTTTTTGCCTGGTCACTGCTTATAGTAGCAGCTTTCGTGCTCATGGGAATTTTTGATCCGGAACTGCTGGACCATGTGTCTACAGTCCTGCACGGCGCCATCATTGCCCACTTCGGGTGGGGATATATGCTGGCTGCCTTTTTTTTCCTTGTTTTCTGCCTTGTCCTGGCTTTCAGTCGTTACGGGAATATCAAGCTGGGAAAAGACGAAGACAGACCGGAGTATACATATTTCGGATGGTTCAGCATGCTTTTTGCCGCCGGGATGGGAATAGGACTGATCTTCTGGGGAGTTGCCGAGCCCTTAAGCCATTATATGCAGCCGCCGGAACACCTGGAAAAGGAAAGCGGGGCATCTGCCACTTTCGCCATGCGCTACAGCTTTTTTCACTGGGGTTTTCATCCCTGGGCGGTGTACATTATAATGAGCCTGAGCATTGCCTACTTTTCCTTTCGAAGAGGCATGCCTCCGCTTATAAGCTCGTGTTTTTATCCTTTGCTGGGTGAACACATCTACGGCCCAGCGGGAAAACTGATAAATATCCTGGCTGTTTTCGCCACTATCTTCGGGATAGCTACATCTCTCGGCCTGGGGGCTCTGCAGATAAACAGCGGCCTGGAGCATGTCTATGGTCTGCCGGCCACGGACATGAACACTTTGCTCATTATCCTGGTGACAACCATCCTGTTCATGATTTCCGCGTCCGTGGGTCTGGACAAGGGTATTCAGACACTAAGCAAATCAAATATTTTTCTTGCCTTTCTTCTTTTAATGTTCATGCTCATCTTCGGACCCACCTCCTATATCCTCAATGTTTTCACGGACACGACAGGCGGTTATTTAAACAATATCCTGGAGATGAGCCTTGCGGTCAATCCATTTCTCGGCCATGAGTGGTATATGGACTGGACTCTTTTTTACTGGGCCTGGTGGATCGCCTGGTCTCCATTCGTCGGCATTTTTGTAGCCCGAATTTCCAGGGGCAGGACCATCCGGGAATTTATCGGCGGCGCCTTGCTCGTGCCCACGCTCTTGACTTTTATCTGGTTCAGCGTCTTTGGAGGTGCTTCTCTTTATCTCGAACTGGAGGCTGGAGCTGAGGTCGGCCAGGTTGTTCTTGAAGATGTTTCCACTGGTTTGTTCGCGGTTTTTGACCATTATCCCGGAGCATTGATTCTGGCCAATGCAGCCATCATTCTCCTGGTGGTCTTTTTTGTAACCTCAGCTGATTCAGCTACATTCGTTCTGGGCATCATGACTTCCGGAGGATCAATGCATCCGGCACTGGGAAAAAAGATAATCTGGGGCATAACCCAGTCCTCGGTTGCTGCCATACTTCTTGTATCCGGCGGCCTGGTAGCTTTGCAGCAGATGGCCATTACCGCGGCCCTGCCTTTTACCTTTGTGCTTCTGCTCATGTGCTACACTTTATGGAGAGGTCTGGCTTCTGAAGCCTCAGAGAAGACAGGAAACCGGTTTTCCAGATAACTTCCCTAGGACCTGTGCTGATTCGTGAGCACAATGCTTACCTGGTGCATGCCCCGGACAGCATTGATCAGGTATACGCATGAACTGGCCAAGACTTCGTCTATTCCAAGAGTCTCTTCCCTGATCCTGCCTTTTTCCAGCAGCCACGTACGGAAAACTCCAGGCAGGAGTCCGCAGTGTACCGCAGGAGTAAGCAGTTCACCATCCTTTTCAATCACTATATTGGCAATGGTCGATTCAGTGACTTCGCCGCGGATATTGTATAACAGAACATCTTTATAGCCTGGCCGGGTTTTCAGGGCCTGCTCATAGATATTTCTTCTTGTGGTCTTATGATACAGAAATTTGTCTTCAGGATCGACAGCCATATCCGCAAGGGGCAGTGCAGAAAACCTGAAGCTTTCAGGCGTGAGCACTATGGCTTCTTCCTTGAACGCGCCGCTCGGAGATATCAGCAGCCTGATTTTGTGGGCAGCTGGAGGCAGGCTCTGAACCAGTCTGTCCAGACGTTCCTGCACCAGATCCATGTCCAGGGGAAAACCGAAATAATCAGCAGAATTCTTAAGACGCCGCAGATGCAGGTGAAGAAACGGAAAACCCTGTACCGGATTCCAGAGCATGCTTTCCAGAAGCTCAAATGTTTCTTTTCTGCTGTTCAAAACTTTTGCCTTGATTCTGGATTCGTCCATCTCACTGTCTGTCCCGGAATCCCAGACAATACCCCCCCCTACACCGTACTCCGCAAGGCCGCGGCATTTATCCACGAGAAGAGTGCGTATGGCCACGTTAAATCTGGCCTGCCTTCCCGGAGATATATAGCCTACGCTGCCTGTGTAAACGCGTCTGGGACATGATTCCAGGTCTGATATAATCTTCATGGTCATTATTTTGGGCGCTCCGGTTATGGAAGCAGGCGGAAAAAGAGCCTGAAAGATCCGTTCTACAGGAGCGGTTGTTTCCGCCTGGACCAGTGAGGTCATCTGCCATACGTCCTGATATCTCTCCACGGTAAATAGTTCAGGAACCTGAACACTGCCGGGTGCTGCAATGCGCCCCATGTCATTGCGGACCATGTCCACGATCATCACGTTTTCAGCCCGGTCTTTTTCCGAAGAGCGCAGGGAGTGGGCCATCTCCATGTCCTGATCAGGCCATAATCCCCTGGAAATGGTGCCTTTCATTGGACTGGACTGCAGGACACTGCCGTTCAGACTGAAGAAGAGCTCAGGCGAGAGGCTGCATACGGCAAAATCTCCTGTGTCAATAAACGCGGCAAAGGGTGGATTCTGTGCTGCATACAGCGCTGTAAAGGTCTGCCAGGGATCTGAAGAAAAGCCGGCTTGCAGACGGTAAGTAAAATTGACCTGATAGGTATTCCCATTGCGGATATGCTCCTTTATCACGGCCAGTTTGCCCGCGTAATCCTCCGGGCTTATGGAGGGCGCCCACACCTGATCTTGAGGTAAATGACCGGCTTCAGCCTGAAAATGATCAAGTTTCTGGATCCCGGAAAAAAGGCCGAACCAGATCAGGGGAAAGCCTGAATCATCGGGCTGGACTTCAAGGCAGGAATCAAAACCGGGGGCAGCCTCGTAAGAGATGAAACCGGCAGCGTAAAAACCTTTCTCTTCAACGCAAGTACATGCCTGATAAAGACTGTCCAGGACATCTGAGGTCCTGTCCGCCCGGATGATTTCTTCCAGGCCTGAAAATCTCCAAAGCTCACCACAGGAGCTTCTGATTATTGCTGCAGGCCCTGGTCCTGGATGAAAGATTCGGTGTTTCATTGA
>SLAE01000022.1 GCA_007127015.1 Desulfonatronospira sp.
GAGCTGGCTGATGCCGGATATTTTGTATATCTGGTGGAAAAGAAGCCAGGTCTTGGCGGCCTTTTGCCCCAAATTGAAAGCCTCTTTCCCACCAAGGAATGTTCACCCTGTCAGATATCTACCAGACTTCTTGAATGTTCACGACATCAGAACATTACTATCTACACCAACAGCGAAGTGCTGGGCATTGAAGGTCCTGAAGGCAATATGCTGGTACATATCCGCAAGCATACCGATTTTATCAATACGAACAAGTGTATTGCCTGTAATAAATGCAGTGAAGTCTGCCTGAAATCGGTACCTGATCAGTTCAATCTGAACATGGCCTCCAGAAAAGCGGCATATATCCTTCATCATCAGTCAATTCCTCCAAAATACGTAATTGACGAAAGAGCCTGTCTCAAATTGACCAGAGGTATATGCGGGATCTGCCAGAAGGTATGTCCCACTGAGGCCATAGATTTTAATGACCAGGGTAAAGATTTGTCTCTGCAAGTGGGTTCGGTTGTTCTTGCTCCAGGACTGATTCAGGCTGAGCCGTTTCCCTCTGATATTTATGGTTACGGTTTTTTTTCTGATGTGATCACCAGCATGGCATATGAACGTCTTCTTTCCTTTTCGGGACCGAACAGCGGAATATTGAAACGTCCTTCTGACAGAACAGAGCCTCGAAAGGTAGCTTGGATTCAATGTGTAGGATCCAGAAGAATTAACAATGCCCAAAGAAGTTTTTGTTCCAGCATCTGCTGCATGTCCTCCATTAAACAGGCTTTGGTCTCAAAAGATCATGTTTTCGGAAAAAATCTGGAATGCACAATTTTTTTTAATGAAATCCGGATTCAAAACAAAGGGGGAGAAAAATTTTATCAAAAGGCCAGGGACCAGGGAGTTCGCTTTATCCGCTCACTGCCTGACAATGTCATGCCCGGAAAGGAAGGAAAAGGTGTATCCATCAGTTATGTGACCTGTGAGCCCGAATTTAAGCGGGAGGAATTTGACCTGCTGGTTTTGTCTGTAGGCTTTAACTCAGCGTATCACTGGATGAATAACATGGATAGTCTGAACATCAGGACTGACCGGCACGGTTTTGCTCTTTCTTCTAGCTTCAGACCTTTTGCAAGCAGCAGACCGGGAATATATCTGACAGGCAGCATGACTTCTCCCAGGGATGTTCGCCAATCTGTCGCCCATGCAGCGGGCGCGGCAAACGCCTCAACCATAAAAATGGTTCATAAAGAGACAAAAAATGTTTTGTCGCATATTGCTCCAAAAGAAGAAAAGTATCCAGGGTATGAACCAAGGATTGGTATCTTTATCTGTTGCTGTGGGGGCAATATTTCCAATGTGATAAATAACGAGGCACTTACCGAGTATGCTTCTGGGATACCAGGAGTGCATCTGGCTGAATCAAATCTTTATTCCTGCGCCAAGATCACTCAAGAGAAGATTGCACAGCAGATAGAAGACAAAAACCTGAACCGGGTGATCATTGCCGCCTGTACTCCCGTAACTCACGAAGCTCATTATCGAAAAACTCTGCAGGCGGCAGGCTTGAATCCTTATCTGCTGGAAATGATCAACATCCGAAATCAAAACAGCTGGGTGCATCAGAAAAAACCTGTTGAGGCCGCGAACAAAGCAAGGATACAGATAGCTGCGGCTGTATCAAAAAGTATGCTTAAAAAACCTCTGCAGCCTGTCCGCAAACCAGTGGTCCGCAGAGCTCTGGTGATCGGGGGCGGTCTGACCGGTATGACTGTAGCTCTGGATCTGGCCAGGCAGAAAATCAAGACAATTCTGATTGAGAAGTCCAATCATTTGGGTGGCAATGCCTGGAACATAAAAAACACATGGAATGGCGAGGACATCCAGGCACATCTACAAAAAAGTATTTCCAAGGTAGAAAGCGATCCCCGGATAACTGTCATGAAAAACGCAAGAGTTATTTCATGTCGGGGGTCCATCGGAAACTTTATCAGCAATATCCAAATGAACAGAAGCGGTGGGGTTACACTGGTCGAGACCATCCGCTATGGAGCGGCTGTGTTCTGTACAGGTGCCAGGGAATATAAGCCCAATGAATATTTGTACGGTCAGGATCAGCGAGTTTTTACCCACCAGGAATTCGGTGCAAAAATTATCAGGGAAAGTGAAGAACTGAAACACACCGATTGTATAGTCTTTATTCAATGTGTAGGCTCCAGAGAAGCTGAACAGGCTGCTTATTGCAGCCGGATATGTTGCACCCGCACCATGCAGAACGCCTTACAGCTGAAACGTATTAATCCCGCCATGCGTATTTATGTAATCAATAAGGACATATGCACATATGGAACCAAAGAAAAACTTTATCATCAAGCTTTGAAAGAAGGAGTCATCTTTATCAAATATTCGTATAATTCTAAACCTCAAGTAAAAGCTACAAAAAAATCCCTGAAAGTTACTGTCCGAGATCATATTCTGGACTTGTTCCTGGAAATAAACGCAAATTTTCTGGTTCTCGCATCAGCGATAGTTCCGGATCCGGATACCAGAAACCTGGCCAATATATTCAAAATTCCCCTTAATGATGACGGCTTCACTATTGAAGATTCTTATTCTCTCAAGCCTGTGGACATGGTTGTCAAAGGAGTGTTTGCAGCAGGACTGTGCAATTACCCCAAACCGATAGAAGAATCACAGGTCCAGGCACAGGCGGTTGTCTCCAGGGTCAGGCAGATATTAAATCGCGATGAAATTCATCTGGATCCGTCAAAAGCAAATTTTACTGATAATTGTATAAGATGTGGCTTGTGTGCGGAAAAATGCCCATATAATGCCATTGAAGTAGAAGGTGCTCAAGAAAGCGATGTCACTGAACGATCTGTCAGCCTTGATAAGGCGGCTTGTGAAGGTTGCGGCGTATGCGTTTCAATATGTCCTCACGAAGGGATTCGGGTAGACGGGTTCGATCTGGATGCAATCGATGCTCAGATATCCGGCATGGTCAAAGCAGCAGAAACACTTTTAAAAAACGAACCCATCATCCTGGCCTTTTGCTGTGACTGGGGCTCATACAGGGCAGCGGATACAGCCGGTTTGTTCAAGCATCAATATAGTCCTGGGGTATATATTATCCGGCTCAGTTGTGTTTGCATACTTAAACCCGAAACAATTCTAAATTCATTGCAAAAAGGTGTCGACGGTATAATGATTATGGGCTGTCGCAAAGACGAATGCAGATTCCGGCATGGAAATTATCATGCAGCTGGTAGAATCCCCCAGGCCAAGTCAATGATGAAAAAATATGGTATGAATCCGGAAAGGTTGATGAGTGGATGGATATCACCAACAGAAGGAGCCCTGTTTGCTGAATCTGCTAACGCCTTTATGCTTCAGATCAAAAAGCTGTTTCCCGTTCCTGCCAGATATTTAGATGAAATTAAAAGCGGTAGAGTCAATCCGAAATCAAATAGTGATAGCCACTCTTTACGTTTTTGATTCTTTAAAACTACCTCACAAGATTACGGCTTTGCACATGCTATAGTCCTATTCAATAATTCTTAAGCTTACCGAAAGTATTCCAAACAAAAGCACCTACTGGAAAAACTCCCATAATAAAGCACTGAACAAAAACGGGTTTTTTCATGCTGGTTCTCAAGTCTACAGCTGCATGGCTGATCATTTCGATGCTGGCCATGCTCAACGGGATATTCCTCGAGGCAGTGCTCCTGCCAAACTTGAATAAGCCTGGCTCATTTTTTATCAGCGGCCTCCTGCTTTCCTTTTTCATAATAATGTGGCAGTCTGCCTTGCTCGCTGGCTGGAACTGCGGACGTCCTGGCGGTGCCTCTAGGTCGGACTCCGGTGGGTCGGTCTCAGTCTTTTGTTTGAGTTTGGCTTCGGCGCCTTAATTCTTGGTAAATCCTGGGAGGAGATGCTGGAGGCTTACACTTTCAAAGATGGAAATATCTGGCCAGTAGTTCTTGTGGTTACAATGTCTTTTGATTGTTTTTAGTTAATAAAAACTGGAGCCTACCGATATTCTTTGAAAGAAATATTCCAGAAGGAAGCTATGGGCGAAACTGGAATTGACCAAATATAATTAGCTCAAATGATTTGGAAAACTGTAAAGAAAACAACTCAGCTTAATGCAGGATCAACATATCAAAGAGACATTCATATGATTTGTATAGACAGAGTTCATTCCGATGAGACCGAAGCATTGCTGAACCTTTATGCTGATCTATTTCTTGATCGCGAACCTTTGACAAAGCATTTGTCATTGAGCAGGGAACGCATGATCTTTATGGCGCGGGCTATGTATTTAGCGTCAAAGAAAAATCCAATTTCACAGGGACTCTGCTGGATTGCGAAGGATCGTGCGGAAGCGAACAAGTTTGTCGGATTTATCGTATGTGACGACCCGGCAAGGGAAGGCAACCAGCAAGTTCCAGATAATCTCACAGACGAGGAAA
>SLAE01000166.1 GCA_007127015.1 Desulfonatronospira sp.
TGCGGGGTGGAGGCTGATCGGTCATCTTGCCAATGATCAAAGCAGCGTGGTCAAGCTCGTTTGCAGCGAGATAGGCTTCAGCCTGAAGGACCATCCAATCGCCGTTCATCCACTTCGGCCACTCGTTGACCTTGGCTACCAACTCCATCAGCAGATCAAGCCTGCCAAGCTCAAGAAAGCACCTCGCGGCCGCATAGTGATCCTGCAGGCTGGCTTCCCCGAGTAACGACAGATCCTCGGCTTCGCGCTCGTCCGCCCAAAGCTCCTCCGGAGCCCGAATCTCTTCTCCGCGCCAAATCGCGTTCTGAAAGCAGTCTGCCGCACTTGAAAGCCTGCCCTGGAGGACGAGTGCTTGGCCCAAGAGCGATGCCGCCTTCAACGACGATTGCCAATCGGCACGTAGCCGCTCGACAAAAGGTTCAAGTTCCTCGCTCAATAGGCCAGATCGCGCAGCGCTGATTGCATTCGAGATTGGCAGCAGGAACCGCTCGTCCTTGACCAAAGCGATTCGATAGGCATCCAGCGCCAGTTTGTAGTGCCGAGAATTGAGCCGCGTATTGCCGAGGATGGTCCAACTGCGCGGAGTGTTCATGGGCATCTGCTCGGCGGCGGCCAATGCCTCTGAATGGCGACCTAGGTTTGACAGCTCAACGGGCACGTTTGCCCCGAAGACTTCGCCCCCCGGAAGCGTGCTTCCGTACCGCCAGATCTGCAGCGCCAGATCATGGTCGCCAGTCTTGGATGCCATCATCCCCAATGCGCTGAGGAAATCGACGTGCTCACTGGCATCAACCACGTTTCGACGGTTCCATGCGTGTCTTACAAGTGGTCTAAGCGCCGGCCATCCCAACACGGCAGAAAGCTGGTCAACGAACTGCATGTACCCGTAAGGATGCAGTGTTCTGTCTTGGTAAAGCCGAACCAGGCTTTCGAGTAGCGATTGGTTCGGCAGCGCCAAGCGGGCGTCCTTCGCTGCCTGCAGCGCTCGGTACGCATCTTTGGCTCGCCCCGCCGACAAGAGTGCCACGACAAGATTGGCATGAAATATTGGCCTCTTGGGGTCCAGCGCCATGGCCTGCCGATGCAGCTCCGCCTCCTTCGCAAAGTCATGCTCGATAGTGCCGTAACTGTTTCCAAGAAGATCAAGGGTAATGGGGAGGTGAGGGTCATCAGCCGGCGCCGCTTCTATAGCTCGGGTCAGCAATGGCCGCGCAGCGTGAAACTCGCCCATGTCCTGATACATCGATGCGAGATTCGTATTCGCCAGCACATGCTTGGGGTCCGCGCGAACGGCGCGCTCGTAATAGTCACGCTGCTGCTCTGGCCTTTCCCGCTTCTGCGCAATGAGGCCCAGCAGCGTCAAGGCATCGGCGTGATCAGGCCTCTCGCCAATCACACGAAGCAGGAGCGGTTCGGCATGACCAAACTGGTCCAGGACATAGTGGCAATAGGCAAGCCCATAGGCCAGATCAAGGTCACCTGGCTTTCTTTCGAGTAGCTGCTTGAACTGCATCACGCAGCCGCGCGCTGCTTCCTTCGGATCTCCATCCCTACCTCGCAACACTTCATCGTCGAACTTTCGGAAGCCTATGTCTTTGCGCAACTGCGCAAGATCCTCGCCGTTCTGCAGCGCCGCGAGGGTGTTGCGATCGACATCGGTTGCGCCGGGCAGGCTTGCTGCCCTCTCAAATGAGTTGACAGCCTGCTCCCGATTGCCTGAACCAATACATGCCCATCCCCGAAGGGACCACGCATCCCGTGAGTCCGGCGCAATTTCGATGGCCTTGTTCAGGTAGAAGAGGGCCATCTCATCCAGACCTTTGTAGCAAAGCAACCAACCAAGATCGAGCAGGCACCCCGCGTGCGGCGGCGTCAGGTGAGCGCCCTTCATGAGAGCCTGGGATCCCGCATTAATCAGGGTCTCGTCTCCAGAAGAGAGACCTTCAACGATCTGGTACTCGCCCAATTGCCACCATTCGTCGCCAGATCTCTCACGTTCGGCCTTAGCCTTTACGCGCTCTATCACGGCCTGACGAGCCGCACCACGCGGGTAGGAGCGCCACGAAGCGCCCATCGGATCAGCTTGATGAAGCGGCTGTACACGCCCGCTAGTTATCTTGGTCACTTGCGCGGATTGACCTCTGCGGTCAGAGCGCCCCCGTTTCTTAGATTTCTTGCGCTTCCCCATCTGCCGAACTCCAAGAGCCTTTCTCTAGCTCATATGCCTGAAGGTGAACGTCAATTCGTATAGCGCTGAAGCTGATGGCCCTCATGCGCCAAACAATTGGCCAGGGCCCATGTTGTTCATGGCTAATGAATCGGCGTCAGTAATAATCGATGTGCGAACTGTTCTTCATCATGAACCCCCGATCTTCGAGTTCGCGTCGAATGGCCTTGAGGTGGCCCTCCTCGATGAAGCAAAGATTATCGTTGTGGTCGATCGCGACGTTCACTGTGGCAGTGATTGCCTGGGTTCCGTCCTTCAGCATGCCGCTTCGCCCCATGAGTTACAGCGGTCCGTCGACGATCTCCCAGCGCCCGGGGTATCCACGCCACAGTGCTGAACAGCCCGTTTCGAACCGCGGTTCGAATCCACCCAAGACGAATAATCGCCGAGGTCTGTGGCGAAGATCACCACTTCCTCCCCCTGATAGAGCAGCGATTTCGCAAACTGACCTGCCATCATCCTATGCCTCGCTGACTCTCTGTTCCAAACCTACCCGGCCTTGCCGTTTCAGTAACCCGGGTACATGTGCCAAATCCGCTGGGTCAAGTCCCTGTGCTCGCTGTTCGCTTGATGCAGTGGATCACTCTCTGAGCCACCGATCGGGCCATAATCACTTTCAGGACCGTCCGTCGCCAGTACGGCGATCCCCGGCCGTGCGTGAGCAGGAAGGATACGCCCCGATGGGGGAGGAGGAGCGCGTGAGCAAGCTGGTGGACCTTTACCTGTTGATGCTGGGCTACGTGCTGCTCTTCGTATGGCTGATAGCCTGGCTTCTTGCATGAAGGCATCGGTGATGGAACAGGGATACGCATTCGTGCCGCCCGTGCGAGGAGCCACGCATGCGTTCGCATAACGACACCATCCTGCACGCCGCCTCCGATCTGAATACGTTCCTCGGCTGCGCGCACGCCGCGGCACTGAACCTGCAGAGGCTACACGATCCCAGCAGCCTTCCGGAGCCGGTCGACGCCGATGAGACCATGGCGCTGGTGCAGGATGCCGGCCATGCGCACGAGGCCGATTACCTAGAACGCCTTAAGAAGACGTGCAAAGTCGATGAAATATCGAGTTCTGGCTCGCTTTCCTATCGCGCCAATGCCACGATCGATGCGATGCGTAGTGGCGCTCCTGTCATCTACCAGGCCGCTTTTCTCGCGCAGCCCTGGCACGGCTTCGCGGACTTCCTGCGCCGCGTTGAGCAGCCCTCCAGCCTTGGCTCGTGGTCCTACGAGGTGGTCGATACCAAGCTCGCGCGCTCGCCCAAGCCCAGTCACGTGCTGCAGCTAGGCCTGTACTCCGATCTCGTGTCCGGCGTCCAGGGTGTCCGGGCGCGCGCGGCTCATCTGGTGCTCGGCGACGGCCGTGAGGCGCTGTTCCGCACCGTGGAGTTCGCGCATACCCTCCGGGCCGCACAGGATCGCTACCTCGAATTCATGGCGACGGGCGCAGAGGGGTCGCGCGCCGAACCCTGCAACGCCTGTCCGTTGTGCGGCTGGCGCGAGCACTGCGCGGCGGAGTGGGAGGCCACCGATCACCTTTCGCGGGTGGCGGGCATCCAGCGCAGCCAGATTCAGAAGCTGCGGATCGCCGGCACGGATACCGTTGCCGCGCTCGCGTCACTGCCGCCCGGGACGCGCATCCCGAAGCTGACCCCGGTCACGTTCGAACGCCTGCGCGCCCAGGCCGCGCTCCAGGTCGCGCGGCGCACCGGGGGCCCGACGGTCGAACCGCTTCCCGTCGAACCGAACCGGGGATTCGCCCGCCTGCCGAAGCCAAGCCCGCACGATCTCTTCTTCGATCTCGAGGGTGACCCGCTTCATCCCGACGGGCTGGAGTACCTGTGGGGTGTGCATTACCGGGACGCCGACGGCAAAGCCCGGTTCTGGCACTGCTGGGCGCACGACCGGCCGGCGGAGCGGGCGGCCTTCGAGGCAGCCGTCGACTGGTTCACCGACCATCTCGCCCGCCACCCGGGCGCGCACATCTACCACTATGCGGCCTACGAAGTGTCGGTGCTGCGTCGCCTGTCCACGGCGTTCGCGAGCCGCGAGGCGGCCGTGGACGAACTGCTGCGCGGAGAGAAGTTCGTCGACCTCTACGCGCTCACGCGCGCCGCGGTCCGCACCTCGGAGCCCGACCTGAGCCTGAAGACGCTCGAGGTGTTCTTCGCGCAGGCGCGCAGCGATGCAGTGACCAAGGCCGACCAGTCGATCGTGCACTACCA
>SLAE01000037.1 GCA_007127015.1 Desulfonatronospira sp.
CTGGATGCAAACTGGTTTTCCAGTTCCGCTTTCCTGCCGTCGAGCAGCCTGGTCAATTCGTTTTTAACCTGATTGGCGGTCTTGCCTGCCAGGGGACGTTCGGAAGGATCCAGACCGGGGATCGCGGACATGATTTTCGCAAGCTTGCCCTTGCGTCCCAGAAAAGCCACTCTGGCATCTTCCAGGTCATGTAATGAAGAAGCCTGATCCATTCTTGCTTCGAATTCATGGACCAGGCTTTTAAGACTGGAACTGATCTCCTGCACGGAGCTCATCAGTTGGCTCCGGTTTTAGCCATCTCCGCCAGCCTGGCAAAGGCGGCCTTTTCATGTACCGCCATATCGGCAAGCACTTTTCTGTCAAGCACAACGCCTGCCTGGTTCAGGCCGTTCATGAACCTGCTGTAGGACAGTCCGTGCTCGCGTGCTGCCGCATTAATGCGGATAATCCACAATTTTCTGAAGTCGCGTTTTTTTCTCTTGCGATCACGATACGCGTAGCACAAGGCTCTTTCAACAGTTTCTCTGGCGGTACTGTAGAGCCTGCTTCTGGAGCCGCGGTAGCCTTTGGCCATTTTAAGATATTTTTTATGCCGTTTGTGTGCGGTCTTGCCTCTTTTTACCCGCATAAGCTTCTCCCTCTCCTGCTGGATAATTTACTGATGATCGATAAAATTGCTGTTCTCATCTTGAAGACGCCGGGTTTTAAGCATTTTTACGGAATGCCTGAACAGACGCCTTGGCCAACTTATAAAACAAAACTTCTAGAAGGCGTAGGGCAGCATTCTCTTTACAGCCCGTTCATTGGTTTTGTCCACAATGGCTGTATTGTTCAGCCGGCGTTTGCGCTTGGCGCTTTTTTTGGTCAGAATGTGTCGCTTGTTCTGCTGGTGTCTCTTGATCTTTCCGGTTCCTGTGACTGAGAAACGTTTGGCCGCACTGCGCTTGGTCTTTATCTTGGGCATTATGTCCTCCTCAAGTTGAATCAAAATTTTGCCTGCTTAAGAATGATGAAAAAACGACGGAGCGATGATCGTCACAGGCAATGACTATCAGTTGTGCTCCCATTTATCGGAAAAAAATTTTTTTATGCATTCAAGATGCATTTAAACACAGTACAAAGTGCTTGATCATCGGAAAATCCATCGGCACTGATACTGCTTAATGCCGCGGAATTGCGCTGAGATCTATGCTTTTTTGCTGTTTATGGGCGCCAGAAGCAAATGCATGGTTTTGCCTTCCTGGCGCGGTTCCTGTTCAACTTTGGCAATATCCGAGGTCATTTCCACGACTTTGTTCAGCACCTCGTTTCCGCGTTCTTTATGAGCCATTTCCCGGCCCCGGAAAAAAACCGATACCTTGCACCGGTCGCCTTCCTCAATAAATCTGCGGATATGGCGAACCTTGGTCAGCAGATCATTAGCGTCAGTCTTAGGCCGGACCTTGATTTCCTTAATCTGTATTCTTGACTGCTTCTTTCTTGCTTCCTGCTTTTTTTTCTGCTGCTGGTACTGGTATTTACCAAAATCCATAATCCGGCAAACAGGAGGATCAGCGTTGGGAGCCACTTCAACAAGGTCCAGGCCGGCGCTTTGAGCCTGTTCCAAAGCCTGAACTGTATCCATTATGCCCAACTGCTCTCCATCGACATTGATCACACGTACTTTTCTCGCCATTATCTGCTTATTGCGGCGAGCCTTAGTAGAGGTATCTATAACTCATTCCCCCCTTCTTAAAAGGTTCATCCATATCCTGAATAATCAGGTCCGCCACTTCCTGAACGCTCAAAAGACCCGGATTCCTGCCGCCGCGCAGACGAACATTCAGTCCCGACTGTTCGAGTTCCTGATCGCCGGCAACCAGGATAAAGGGTATTTTTTCCAGCTGTGCCTCGCGTACTTTATAGCCGAGCTTTTCATTGCGCGCGTCCACATCCACCCTGATGCCTTTGTCCCGCAGCGATGCAGCGCACTTTTCCGCGTACTCCTCCTGGACATGGGTGATGTTCATTATTCTGGCCTGCACCGGTGCCAGCCAGGTGGGAAAAGCTCCGCCGTAATGCTCGATCAGAACGCCCAAAAACCTTTCTATAGCACCTAAAATGACCCTGTGCAACATCACCGGCCTGTATTTCCGGCCGTCTTCTCCGGTATAATAAAGATCAAAGCGTTCCGGCAGGGTGAAATCGCATTGCACGGTAGCGCATTGCCACTGACGATCCAGAGCGTCCTTGAGCTTGATGTCTATCTTGGGTCCGTAAAAGGCGCCTTCACCAGGACATACGCCGTAAGGCAGATTTAATGCATCAAGTGCTTTGCTCAAAGCCTGAGTGGCTTTATCCCAGGCATCGCCTGAGCCGATTGATTTTTCAGGGCGGGTGCTTACTTCCACCTGATATTCAAATCCGAAAAGATCCATGACATCCTGAACAAATTTGACCACACCGATAATTTCATCCTGAAGCTGGTCGGGTCTGCAGAGGATGTGTGCGTCATCCTGGGTGAATTCGCGTACTCTGAGCAGGCCGTGCAGAACTCCTGATTTTTCATGGCGGTGCACTTTGCCCAGTTCGAAAAAACGCAACGGAAGATCCCGGTAGCTGCGCAGCCTGGATTTGTAAACAAGCATGTGCGACAAACAGTTCATAGGCTTGATGCCGTAGACCTGCTCATCTATCTGCGTAAAGTACATGTTTTCGCGGTAATTTTCATAGTGTCCTGATTTTTCCCAGAGTTCCCGGCGCAGAATCTGGGGACCCTGGACTATCTGATATCCGCGTCTTAAGTGTTCTTTACGCTCGAAATCTTCAAGAATGGTACGGATCAAAGCACCTTTGGGATGAAATATGGGCATGCCCGGACCGGCTTCTTCGCTGAAGCTGAAAAGATCGAGCTGCACACCCAGCTTGCGGTGATCACGCTTTCTGGCCTCCTCCAGCCTGGCCAGATGTTTTTTCAGCTCCTTATCCGAGGCGAACGCGGTGCCGTAAATCCTCTGGAGCATGCGCCTTTTTTCGTCGCCGCGCCAGTATGCTCCGGCTACCGAAGTCAGCTTGAAGGCCCGGATATAACTGGTGCTGGGGACATGAGGCCCCCGGCAAAGATCTACGAAATCGCCGTGCCGGTATAGAGAGACCCTGTCCTCATCCAGTTCATCCAGAATCTCAAGTTTATAGATCTCGTTCAGCTCATTAAAAATCTTGCGGGCTTCCTGCCTGGAAACGATCGCGCGCTCAAAAGGCTGGTTCCTGGCAATGCTTTCGGCCATGACCTTCTCAATCTTTTCCAGATCCTCCGGAGTGAAGGGGCGCTCATAATCGAAATCGTAATAAAAGCCGTGCTCAATATCCGGACCGATAGTCACCATGGCCGAAGGAAAAAGCTTTTTGACCGCCTCAGCCATGATGTGCGCCGCGCTGTGTCTGAGAACTTTCAGGCCGTCGGGGCTGGACAGAGGCACAGGATCAACCACAGTACAATCATTGCCCAGTTCCGCGTCCAGATCGTACATGCGTTCATCGCATTTGCAGGCTACAACTTCTTTAAATTTCTTTCCGGACAGGGCCCTGGAAAGGATGTCCCGGCAGGTGGCCCCGGCACTGAACTGGATTTCTTCCAGGGCTCCGGATACTTTGACCATCTTTTCTCCAGTAAAAACAAGTAAGGGAGGCCAGGGGGCCTCCCTGTATAGACAGTAATAATGGTAGGCGCGAGGAGATTTGAACTCCTGACCCCTTGCGCGTCAAGCAAGTGCTCTCCCCCTGAGCTACGCGCCTAACCTGCTGCTAAGCGTAAATTGTTATCAGCATCCGTCATATTTTGTCAAGAAAAAGAATCCGAAATGAGCAGTTCTAATAATTAATCCCTGCTTTGATAATTTTTACCTTAGATCAGTGAGTCTTCGAACAGCTTGCCCTGCACCTGCCTTGTTGTGGTGTAAAGAAAACAACAGGAAATTTTGCAGATCAATTGATGAATAAGGCAGGAGCATGGAGGCGGTTAACGTTCTTTTCCTGAGTATCCGAAGCAGCCTGCTTTAGATATTGGAAAAAATCACACAACGCATGATACTGGAGTGTGTTTTTGAACCTGGAGATTCACTTTGCCTGTCTGTCCAGAAGCTCGCGGGTGACAGCCTTGACTTCCTCCAGGTACTCTTCCCTGCTGATAATCCCCTTCTTAAGCAGCAGACGCAATAAAGCTTCGTGCTGAATCATGTTGGAGGTGACGATTTGCTCCTGGGAGGCGACTTCCTCTTTAGGTTCAAATTTTTCTGCGGTCATAAACCTTTATTCCTTAACTTTACAGCTGTCCTTGTCTTCGACAGGAGCAGGTCCGCTCAGGATGCGTGAGCCTGTTTTTTCGGCCAGTCCTTTGAGCATTCCTCTGAAAAGCTGC
>SLAE01000180.1 GCA_007127015.1 Desulfonatronospira sp.
AATAAACTTATACTGAGTATTCAGAACGGTCAAGAGGAAATTGAAGCTTATCCGGAGAGGCCGGTTTTCTGCTTTCAAGTCCTAAAAGAATGTTGAAAAACTAAATATTGTATAATTCATCTCCGGGAATGATGCGCACGCCGTTTTTCTGAAGGATTTCAATGGCTTCATCAGTGCGGTCAAAACGAAAGATAAGCACGGCATTTTTTCCGCTTTGCTGGACAAAGGCATACATATACTCCACATTGATTCCGCTCTCACTGAACATGGTCAGGATGGCGTGCAGTCCGCCCGGTCTGTCTTCAACTTCAGCAGCGACCACATTTGTTCTGCCTACGGTGAATCCGTTTTCTTTCAGGGCCTTTTTGGCCTTTTCATGATCAGTGACTATCAGGCGTAGAATACCGAAATCAGTGGTATCCGCAAGGGACAAGGCTCTGATGTTTACGCCGGATTCGGCCAGAGTCCTGGTCACGTCAGCAAGCCTTCCGGCCCGGTTTTCCAGAAAAACGGAAATCTGTTCAACCTTCATCTTTCATACCTCCCTGAAGAATTTTTAAGCTATAGTTTTCGACAGTCGACTATTCTCTGAGCCTTTCCTTCAGAACGGGCGATGCTTTTTGGCTCCACCATGGTTATTTTTGCTGTGACCCCGAGGAATTCCTTGATATGGTTCTGGATTTTCTTTTCCAGACGCTGCAGATGCTTTATTTCATCAGAAAAAATGTTCTCATCCACTTCCACTCTGACTTCAAGAGTATCCATTCCGCTTTCACGGTTTATTAACAGCTGATAATGAGGTGACAGGCCTTCGGTTTCCATCAGGATGCTTTCGATCTGGGATGGAAAGACATTTACCCCTCTGATGATGAGCATGTCGTCGCTGCGCCCGGTGATGCGCTCAATGCGGTAATGAGTACGGCCGCAAATACAGGGTACGGGATTTAATCTGGTAATGTCCCTGGTGCGGTAACGAAGCAGGGGCTGGGCCTCCTTGGTCAGGGTGGTGACCACAAGCTCGCCTTTTTCGCCGAGAGGCAAGGGTTCACCGCTTTCAGGATCGATGATTTCAGGAAGAAAATGATCCTCCCAGATATGCAGTCCAGCCTGAGCGGCAATGCACTCCATGGCTACCCCGGGCCCCATGATTTCTGAGAGGCCGTAGATGTCCAATGCTTTGATTCCAAATTTGTTCTGTATATCATTGCGCATTTCTTCAGTCCATGGTTCCGCTCCAAAAATGCCCACTTTCAGTTTGAGGTCAGTTATGCTGATTCCCGAAGCCAGAGCGGTTTCGTAAAGGTGAAGACTGTAGGAAGGCGTACAGCATAAAACAGTGGATCCGAAATCGCGCATGAGCATAACCTGCCGCTTGGTGGCTCCACCGGATACAGGCAGGATGGTTGCTCCCAATGCTTCGGCTCCGTAGTGCGCACCAAGGCCTCCGGTAAAAAGACCATATCCGTAAGCATTGTGCACGATGTCCGCTCTGGTGGCTCCGGCGGCTTCGAAAGATCTGGCCATAAGACCGGCCCAGTTTTCCACATCCCTTTGCGTGTATCCCACTACAGTGGCCTTGCCTGTTGTTCCCGAAGAAGCATGCACCCGGACCACGCTTTCCCTGGGCACGGCAAACATGCCGAAGGGGTAGTTGTTGCGCAGATCCTGTTTTTCAGTAAAGGGCAGATATTTCAGGTCTGAAAGGGATTTCAGTCTGTCGGGCATAAGCCCCAGTTCTTTAAATCTTTGATAATAAAAAGGAACATTATGATAAATCCTCTGGACAAGATATTTAAGCCTCTTTAACTGCAGATCCTCCAGTTCATCCCGGGGAAGGGTTTCTTTTTGCACATCAAAGACCATGGTTTTCTCCTTCAGTATGAATAAATAAGCCCACCTTCAAGACATCAATATTTAACTGCCCTAGAAATGTTTGTCCAGTCAAGGAAAAACAGGTTTTACTCTTTTGGGGTTTACTTTGAGCCGGTGCTCGATTTATACCCGGAAATGTTCGAATGGCTGATTTACCAGTAAATATTGTTGAACCAACACAGGTAATTAGATTAAATTAAAGGCAGACAGATGGAAAAACTGGTTATAGAGGGCGGTAAAAGGCTTGCTGGAAAAATCCGGATCAGCGGTTCCAAGAACGCTTCTCTTCCCGTACTTATAGCTTCGATTATGGCTGATACTGATGTTGTTCTGGAAAATGTTCCCAGATTGAAAGATATCCGTACCACTCTGCAACTTTTAACACTTCTGGGATGCCAGGCGGATTTTGATAAGGACAACGTGGTTATAAGCCCTGGAAATCTTACGCCTGAAGCGCCTTATGATCTTGTCCGGACCATGAGGGCTTCTGTACTCTGTCTGGGTCCTCTTCTGGCCAGACTGGGAAAAGCCAAGGTCGCTCTGCCCGGGGGATGCGCCATCGGCTCCCGCCCCGTGGATCAGCACTTAAGAGCCCTTGAAAAAATGGGAGCTTCTTTTGAGCTCGATTCCGGTTACATAGTGGGCTGGTGCAACCGGTTAAGAGGCGCGCATATCAACTTTGATCTGACTACAGTGGGAGGCACTGAAAATCTGCTCATGGCCGCATGCCTGGCTCAGGGGGAAACAATTCTGGAGAACGCCGCCAGAGAGCCTGAAATATCTGATCTGGCCGGATTTTTAAATGCCTGCGGTGCCAGGATCAGCGGGCAGGGAACCAGTGTAATCCGGATTCAGGGAGTTGAGTCATTAAAGGGCTGCAGGTACAGGGTCATGTCTGACCGTATCGAGGCCGGTACCTACATGGCCGCGGCGGCAATAACCGGAGGCAATCTTATTCTGACCAACTATCCTCAAGACACCCTTGATTCAGTAATTGCTAAATTTCTGGAAATGGGCGTGCACATATGGGAGGATGCAGAAGGTGTAAATGTCGAAAACGGTGAACCCTTGAGAGGAGTGGATGTTGTAACTCTTCCCTATCCAGGCTTTCCTACTGATATGCAGGCCCAGATCATGGCTCTCATGTGCATTGCCGAAGGTACAGGAACCATCAGGGAAACAATTTTTGAAAACAGGTTCATGCATGTTCTGGAGCTAAATCGTATGGGCGCCAGGATAAGACTAAGCGGGCAGAACGCGGTGATCAGGGGGGGAGCGGATCTGGTTGGTGCTCCTGTTATGGCTTCGGATTTACGGGCAAGCGCGGGTCTGGTTCTGGCCGGTCTGAAGGCCAGGCGCAGGACCGAGGTGCTCAGGATTTACCATCTGGACAGGGGTTATGAAGCCATGGAAAAAAAACTTCAGGCAGTGGGAGCCAGGATATCCAGGGAAAAAGAGTAACCCTTCGGCACGGTTAAAAAAATCAAACTTATTGTAATTTTGCACCACATTTTAGCAAAGTATAATATTATTCTTAAACTTGTATCCGTACAACAGGTTCCGAAATTTGTCCGAACGGCCGTAAAAACTCGCTCCAAGGCAGACTAAATCAAAATTTCATCTGTACCTGAGCCGACATTCTGCTGAAGATCATGCCTTGTTATTGAATAAAATCAGATGGTAAAGGAATTTTGATTAAGTCTGCCTAAGTCGCTCAAACAGTTTACGACCGTTCGGCCAAACCCCGGAACCTGCAGGACTAGGCTTCAAATGATTTCACGGATTCAGGAGTAAAATTTTAAGAATGCGATCGATTAAAGGTCTGGTAATAGCCGCTCCGGCAAGCGGAAGCGGCAAGACAACACTTACATTGGGGCTGCTGGCAGCTTTGACCCGCAGAAAGCTTAAAGTTGCACCCTTCAAGATCGGGCCGGACTTTATCGATCCCGGCCATCATGCCCGGATTACCGGCCGCGCCAGCCGCAATCTGGATGGCTGGATGCTTTCCCATAGAGTGAACACGGAAATATTCTCATCTTCCTGCCAGAGTTCTCATGTGGCTGTGGTTGAGGGGGTTATGGGTCTTTTTGACGGAGTGGACGGAACATCGGAAGCCGGGTCCACCGCCCAGATGGCTAAACTGCTGGGTCTGCCGGTCCTGCTGGTTGTGGACGCCTCAAAGATGTCCCGCAGCTTTGCCGCTCTGGTTAAAGGTTTTATAGAGTTTGATCCTGGTCTGAATTTTTGCGGCATTGTAGCCAACAATATCGGCAGCAAAAGACATCTGGATTATCTGCGCGGTTCTTTATCCGTAGTACCGGGAATCAAGCTGCTGGGAGGAATTCCCAGAGAAATCGGGCTAAAGATCCCCTCGCGGCACCTGGGACTTGTTTCCGCGCAGGATTATGTTCTGAATAAAGAAACCATAGATGCTCTCGCGGGTCTTGTTGAAAACAATATTGATCTGGACGGTCTTGTACACAGCCTGCCGGAAATACGCGTTGAT
>SLAE01000135.1 GCA_007127015.1 Desulfonatronospira sp.
CGGACATTTTGTTCAATCCCTTAATATTTTAATATATATATCTGTTTCTTAACTGCTGCAGCGTCATATTGCAGCAAATTAGCTACACGGAATATTTGAAAAAAGCAGCGCATGAACCTTCGGTGGAAACCATGCACGGCCCTACCGGGGATGCCGGAGTGCACTTGATGCGAAACAGAGGGCATTCATCTGGAAGGATCTGCCCTTTAAGGACTTGGCCGCACCTGCAGCCGGGCGGAGCCTGAACATCTTCCGTCTTTGGATCAAAGACTTTCCAGGCATCGAACTCACTGAATTCTTCACGCAATGAAAGCCCGCTGCCTGGAATATTTCCAAGACCTCGCCACTTGGCGTCAACCGGAATAAAGACCTCTTTCATCACCGCCAGAGCCCTTGGATTGCCCTGATCAGCAACCACCCTTTTATAGTTGTTGACAATACTGGCCCGGCCATATTTTTTCTGATGCAGAAGAATAAGGATGGACTGCAGAATATCCAGCGGCTCAAAACCGGTTACAGCTGCGGGCATGCCATAGTCGGAAGCCAGAAAGGAATAAGGCTGGACTCCGATGATTGTGGATACATGTCCGGGCAGAAGAAGACCATCCACCTTGATATCCCGCTCCATTGCCAGAGACTGAAGCGCGGGAGGGACAAGCTTGTGCATGCTGAGCACGAAGAAATTCTTTACACCCTGTTCTCCGGCCACTTTTAGGGTTGCGGCAACTGTCGGGGCGGTGGTTTCAAATCCAACACCGAGAAAGACAATTTTTTCCCCGGGATTATCCTGGGCCAGCTGCAGGGCGTCAAAGGGTGAATATACCACTCGGATTTTACCGCCATCGGCTTGGACGGATTTAAGGCTTCTGCCGTCAGGTCCAGGCACGCGCATCAGATCTCCAAATGTGGCCAGATGAACGCCCTGTTCAGCGAGGGCGAGAAACGCGGCCACTTCCCGGTCATGCGTGACACAGACAGGACATCCAGGACCGGAAATGTGACTTATATTTTCCGGAAGAAGGGTTTTTATTCCGCTTTGAAAAATTGCCACGGTATGTGTGCCGCATACTTCCATGAACCGAAACGGCGTTGTGGCTTCATTCCTGATTTTTTCCAGAATGTTCCGGCACAGCTCCGGATCTTTGAATCTATTTATAAAGTTCAAGACCCAGACCATCCTGAAAGAGTTTAAGTGTTTCCAGTCCCTCCTGCCTGTCCAGGCGGCGAAGAGCGAATCCCGCGTGCACAATGACAAAGTCGCCCACCTGCGGGGGTTCATCGATTATGTCCAGGCGAACCTGGTTTTTGACCCCCCCTATTTCAACCTGGGCTATGTTGTCCTCTATCGAGGTTATTTCCATTGGTATAGCCAGACACATAACATTTGCTCCTGAATTGCGGATTAAAAAAGTACATTAAACAGCCGGCGCTCGCAGGTCAATAACAGCAGACCGTATTGAAGCCGCCTTAGACCAACTGAGATTTGTTTTGCCTTTTCAGGCAACAAATGTTAAATACTACATATTTTATTTTATTGAAACCCCCAATTAATAAATCAATGACACCTACTTACCAGCCTGCATATTATCCTATGGAGTCCGGCTGGAGTGTTCCATCCAGAGAAGAATGCCGCCGATACTGGCAAATTTACTGCCTGCCGGAACATATCCGGGAGCACAGCCGTCTGGTGGCGCTGGTGGCTGAGCATATCTGTGTCCTGGCCCGGGAACGGGGAATGCAGGTGCCTGTTGAAGCGGTGGTTGCATCCGCGCTTCTTCATGACCTGGGCAAATTTTACTGTATTGAGTACGGAGGATCGCATCAGCAGCTTGGAGCCGGTCTGGTCATGGAGTTAACAGGAAATCCCGCCATAGCCCAGGGAGTAATGCATCATGTATACTGGCCCGGTGCAATAGACATTCACAGGTATTTCCTGCCTCTGGTCATAATTTACAGCGACAAAAGGGTCAAACATGATCAGATAGTTACACTGGAGACCAGGTTTCAGGATTTATTCGCCCGTTACGGCATAAATAAAAGAATGAAAGGCCTGATCTACAGATCATGGCAGCAGGCCGTGGATATTCAAAAACAGTTGAACAAGGCTCTGGAGACTGATTTAAATGCGTGTGCTTTTGATAGCCGGAGGATGGTCTAAAGAAAGAGAGGTTTCTCTTAGTGGAGCCCTTGAGATTCAAAAAGCGCTGGAACATCTCGGTCACGAAATCATATTTCTGGATCTGAGCCCTGACTACGCTCACCTGGTAAAGCTTGCCGGAAAGGCTGAAGTCGTCTTTATCAATCTGCACGGATGTCCGGGAGAAGACGGAAGCATTCAGGCTCTTCTGGATGATGTGGGAATTCCCTACCAGGGTTCAGGTCCCAGGGGTTCTTTTCTGGCATTGAACAAGGCTGTAAGTAAACAGATATTCAACAACCACTCACTGCCTACACCCGAGGGCAGTCTGGTCTTTGCCGGAGCAAATGCCGGAGAGATTCCCGAGCCGCCGGTAATCTGCAAGCCTAATCTGGGAGGTTCCAGCCTGGATATGCACATATTTATGGCTGAAGAAAAATTGAACAAACACCTTTTACTGCTTCCTGGAAATCAGGAATTTATTGTCGAAAAATTCATAAAGGGACGTGAAATCAGTTGCGCGGTGCTCGATGATACTGCTCTGGCACCCATTTTGATTAAACCTCGTAAAGGAAATTTTTTCGATTACCGCAGCAAATACGATCCTGACGGAGCAGAAGAATTATGTCCGGCGCCGATAGGCCCGAAACTGATCCAGAAGGTCAGGAACCTGGCGCTGAAGGCGCACAGAATTCTCGGTTTAAGACATTACAGCCGTACTGACTTCATGCTGGATGACACAGACAACTTGTTTATTCTCGAGATAAATACCCTTCCGGGCATGACCAGAACCAGTCTGGTGCCCATGGCAGCCCGCGAAGCCGGTTTGGAGTTTGCGGATCTGATCGCCAAACTTCTTGCCCTGGCATTAAATACAAAAACAAAAGAGGTGACAGGATGAACCAACACCGGATTTCCATGCATCATTGGGCATTACTTATGCTTTATTCCCTGCTCTGGCTCATTTTCCTTCCATTTCTGCTGACTATAAAAAGGCTCACGCCTGTTGACAATGGAAGACTTGGCTTCGGCATGCCTAAAGGACCTTATAAGATCTGGATTCAGGCGGCATCCCTAGGAGAGGCGAAACTGGCTGTAAATCTGGTACAAGAATTGAATTCCCGGGGAGTCACGAGCATACTGGTCACTACCAACACCAGGCAGGGCATGGAGTTGCTGGAGAAAAAACTTGGACCGAATACCGGCAAAGCCTATTTTCCTTTTGATATTGTCTGTTTCATGGGATTGGCTCTTTTAAGAGTAAAGCCGTCCTGTCTTGTTCTCCTTGAAACGGAAATCTGGCCTTCTTTGCTGTACGTGTGCAGAAAAAATAAAATTCCTGTTGTTCTGGGCAATGGCCGGATGAGCCTGAAAAGTTTCTGTCGTTACTATTTTCTGCGCAAATTGCTGGCAGGCATAGGCCCAGGAGAAATCGAGGCCGTATCCAGAAAAGACAGGGAAAGATTTTCCGCTGTTTTCCCATATGCTGAAACAGCACTTATGCCCAATATCAAATTTGATCTCCTGAATCAGGCTGAACCAATTGCCTATGTTCAAAATCCTTTATCCTCATACTTCAAACCCAAACATCCCCTTATTGTCCTGGGTTCAATAAGAAAAGAAGAAGAACCTTTGATATTCAATGTAATTCAAAGGATACATATTAACCGGCCAAAAACTACTGTTGCACTTTTTCCCAGACACCTGACCAGGATTGATAAATGGAAGGATCTGCTGCAGAAAAACTATATCCCCTGGATATTGCGTTCAGACATGCAGACCGGAACCGCCCCTTCCGGAGTGATCATCTGGGATAAATTCGGAGAACTTGAACCGGCATACGCCCTGGCCAGATCAGCTTTCGTCGGTGGCAGCCTCATGCCCTGCGGAGGACAGAATTTTCTGGAGGCTCTGGCACAGGGGCTGATTCCCTGCGTTGGACCTTTCCGGGATAATTTTCACTGGGTCGGCAATGAAATCCTCGATGCCGGACTGCTCATTGAGGTCAAGGATGAGCAGGAGCTTTACCAGAAACTTATTCTTAGCCAGACTGGTTCCAGAGAAAATGTGGAAAAAAAATTCAGGGAGTACCTCCAGGATCGGCTTGGAGGCACTGCAATGCTTGCTGAAAGAGCAGTTCGCAATCTTCGTTGACAAATTTTGCTGAATAAAAACAATAGACTTTTTCGCTGTGTGGGCATCATTCCAGCCAGATA
>SLAE01000177.1 GCA_007127015.1 Desulfonatronospira sp.
ATTGGTCTTGTAGGCCATCTCCTTGAAGTCCTTTTCACCGCCTATCTTGCCTGAATTTATATCCACAGCCATCAATGCCTCGGTCTGGTCAAAAACCAGCCGCCCACCGCTAGGCAGTTCGACTTCCCGGGAAAAAATCTGGGATATCTGCTTTTCCAGGTTGAAGCGCTCCATAAGGGTTCTTTCCGGATCCTGATGTATGCGGACCATCTTTTTGCGCCTGGGAAAGACAAGGCTGACAAATTCCTGCAGCTGTTCGGCAATCTGATCACTGTCCACCCAGATCTCGGAAACATCCTCGGTCAGGTAGTCGCGAACAGCCCTGAAAGCCAGATCCTTTTCTTCGTATATCAAGGAGGGAGTCTGTTCAGAAACCCCCTTCTTGCGCACCTCCTTCCACAAACGCTTAAGAAACTGCAGATCCCTGGACAGGCAGGATTTATTCCGCCCTTCGCTTACAGTGCGCACAATGACACCCAGTCCCTCTTCCAGCTTCAACTCCTGCACTATGCCTTTTAGTCTTTCTCTTTCCTTCTCATCGGTTATTTTCCTGGAAATCCCCAGCTGCTCCCTTCCCGGAGTCAACACAAAGTAACGTCCGGGCAAGGACAAATACGTAGTCAAAAAAGCACCTTTGTTGCCGGTCGGCTCCTTGACCACCTGCACCAGCAGTTCCTGGCCGGGTTTTAGAACCTTCTGCAGGGGAGGATATTTATATCCTTTGCCCGGTTTGATTTCCGACTGATAATATTCAGGGTGCACTTCATCCACCTGCAGAAATCCGTTCTTTCCTGTTCCGTAATTTATAAAGGCTGCCTGTAGAGCCTGGTCAATGTTGTGGATTTTACCTTTGTAAATATTGCTCTTGGTTTTTATCTGCCCGAGTATCTCCACATAGTATTCCTGAATAACCCCATCCAGAGCCAATACCAGCTCAATCTGTTCCCCTGGCAGAACACTGAGGAACATCTTTCTCTTTCGTTTTTTCGCTGTACTCATTTCAACTTCCTTTGCTGGTGTAAAAATTTTGTTCCCGGTCTCTGATCACTCGGATCAATCTTTCCTGCTTAAGGATGTTTAAAGCAGCTGCAGCTTCCTCCCGATCAAGCCCCAAAGCAAGGCACAATTGTTCGAGAGTTTGCGGCCTGCGCTGTACGGAGGCCAGAATTGCCTGCTTATCGACCTTTTCCACAGGCAGTTCCCGGCATTGAGCGCTTTTATCCGGACTTAAATCCTTTTTAAGCGCTTTTTTCCACCTGTTCAAAGTCTGATCCCGGGGAATTGCCGGTTGAATATGTGCTCCCGGCCTGCTCATGCAGGTAATATCCAACCGGTCATATTTAATTTGATTTAAAAATTCAGCAGTTTTCTCCAGATTCTCAATAGAATCGTTTATCCCCCTGACCAGGAGGATCTCCAGGAATACACGTCCGCAAAATTCCCTGCAGAACAAGGCCAGACCTTTGGCGATTTCCTGTATATCAATCCCGGGAAGAGGCCGGTTCAAGCGGATGAACTCCTCTGTGATCAAAGTATCCATAGATGGCAGAACCACATCCGCATTCATGAGCTCAGTTCGGACTTGAGTGCTGGTCAACAGGGATGAATTGGTCAGCACAGCCACAGGAGTCTGAGGAACAATATCCTTGATTCCGGTGATTATCCGGCCCAGCCCGCTATTGAGACAAGGCTCTCCTTCCCCGCCAAGAGTTATGTGATCAAGCTCATATTCCGGATGGCGGCCAATCCAGATTTCCAGCTCTTCAAGCACAATCTCCGGATCCGCATATTCAGATCTTGTCAGTGTTTTCAGCAGTGTCGGACCTGATTCGCAGTACAGACAATCATAACTGCAGATGCGCTCAACAAGAAGATCCACCCCAAGAGATCTTCCAAGTCTGGAGGATAACACTGGACCAAATATATATCTATACATAAGACCAAAATAAAGTAAGAATTAAAATCTATGTGTATTTAAACATAACTTGCAATGCCCTAATACGTGCATACAGTCAATAAAACACTCAGAGCAGGCGCAACTGAAATCAATTTACCTGACTGCCAGCCCGGTATGCCCTACACATCCACCTTTTCTGATCATTCATCTTGCATTCTTTTCAGGTTCCTGTCAGATTCGTTCTCCAGGCAAGAACACGGATCAACAAATTTTCTTATCCGTGTCGAACTTATGGAGTAAAAACAGATGATCAAACCCGGACAACTGGTCATGTTGGTCAGCCCGAAAAACAAGCGTTACTTCAGGGTTTTACAGCCTGATGAAATACTTAACACTAATGACGGCCGCCTTCAAATGCAAACTGTCATGGAACAGGGCTTCGGTGGACGCGTATACACACACCTGCATCGTCCATATACAGTAATCAAGCCGACTCTTTACGACCTGATTAAGGCGGTCAAACGTCAGACCCAGATCATCTATCCCAAGGATATCGGGTATATTATCCTTAAGCTGGGTGTGGCGCCGGGCTCAAAAATAATTGAGGCCGGCGCCGGTTCCGGCGGATTGACCACTGCACTGGCCTGGTTTACCGGAACCCACGGACGGGTCTATTCTTATGAACGCCGGGAAGATTTTGCCGCGCTCTGCAGATCAAATCTGGAAAAAATCGGGCTGGAATCCAGGGTTGAATTAATCAACCAGGATATTGCCACAGGGTTTGCTCAGAAAAACGTGGATGCCCTCTTTCTTGATGTGCGGACTCCCTGGGATTATCTTGAACATATTCCCTCCGCGCTTGCTCCTGGAGGACCTGTAGGATTCCTGCTGCCCACTGTAAATCAGGTAAGCACTCTGTTGAGCGCAATGCAGGAAAGACCTTTCAGCAGCCCGGAGGTCCTGGAAATAATGGTAAGGCACTACAAGCCGGTGCCGGAAAGACTAAGACCTCAGGACCGCATGGTCGCGCATACAGGCTATCTTGTTTTTGCCCGGCTGGATGCTCCGTATCCGAAGATAAATCACCATGCAGCACCTGACGGCGAACAGGAGAGTGAAATATGCTGAACCACGATTACCTGGAGGCGGATATAAAAGCAAAACTTAAAAAAAATCTGACATTTATCCATGAAAAAATCTTCAACGCTCTGGACCGGTGCGGCGACCAGGGGCGGGAAGTAATTCTAGTAGCGGTCTCCAAGAAGCAGCCTGTTCAGAAGATCAAGGCCATGGCAGAACTTGATCAGTTTGATTTTGGAGAAAACTATGTTCAGGAAGGTCTGGAAAAAATCCGGAACATTGGTGATTCCAGGCTTAAATGGCATTTCATAGGTGGTTTGCAGAGCAATAAAGCCAAATATATTCCCGGAATGTTCAGCCTGGTGCATTCCCTTGATTCGTATAAGACGGCACAGGCTTTGCATAAAAAAGCCGGAAGCATGGGGCTTAATCAGCCGGTGCTGATTCAGGTAAACCTGGCCGGAGAAATTCAGAAATCCGGAGTTATTGAAGAAGAACTTCCAGGACTGGCAGAAAAAATTCTTGCACTGGAAAATCTAAAGCTCCGTGGCTTGATGCTCATGCCTCCTTTTACCAGGGAACCGGAAGATTCAAGGCCTTATTTTTCCAGATTAAGAAACATTAAAGAGCATCTGGAGCAAAGACTTCAGATCCGTCTCGATTATCTGTCCATGGGCATGTCTCAGGATTTTATCCAGGCAGTGGAAGAAGGTGCAAACCTGCTTAGAATAGGCAGCCTGCTTCTGGGGCCACGACCGGGCTGCACTCTTAAATTGTCCAGCGCTGCAAATATATAAAACCGGTTGGTTTTAATCATGAACAAAATACTTGAACAAAGCGAACTGGAAGCTCTGCTGCAGGGTCTGGCAAACGAAGATCTGGAAGCTGAAGAATATCCTGAGGAAGAAAAACCTGATGCTCTTCCAGGTGACTCTTCAAATCAGAACAGATCCATTCAGAACATAAAGCACCTGGATTCCGTCAGCAGCCGCTTCTCCGGACTGGCGGCAAGAAGCTTAAGCAGCTCCTTGCGCAGGAAGGTGGAAGTCAAACCGGCTTTTATGCGCGCGTGCAGTTCAGGGAGCTTTATGAGCTCTTTGGCTGCTCCGGCAGCAGTCAATGTATTTAAAATGCATCCTTATAGCGGCAAGGCAATGATGGTCCTGGATGCCTGTGCGGTCTTTTCCATCGTGGAAAATCTTTTCGGGGGTTCTGGAAATAATTCCAGGATCAAACCCAGAAATTTCACCCGGATAGAACAGAGTTTAATCACCAAAATCTTGTTAATGCTGCTCAGCAACCTTGAAGATGCCTGGAGACACCTGCATGTACTGAAAACTGAAAACATCAGATTTGAAACAAATCCTCAATTTACA
>SLAE01000021.1 GCA_007127015.1 Desulfonatronospira sp.
CAATTAAGTATGAATCGGTTTTATGAAAATGCGGCATGGCACAAATATGCCTTATTATGGTCAAGATTCATGCTGTAAAATTTATGAATAATTTCGAATTGAGTTTAAAGGAGGATTTTTTATGGACAACAAAGGAGCTCTTGACTCTTTATTGCAGGAGGAAAGAATATTTCGTCCTCTGCCCCAGATGGTTATTGATGCCAATATCAACCCTCAAGAATATTCATCAGTAATGAAGAAGTGTGAGGAAGACTATCTGGATTACTGGGAAGAGGCGGCCAAGGAGCTGGACTGGTTCAAGAAATGGGATAAGGTGCTTGATGAATCCCAGGCGCCTTTCTACAAATGGTTCACCGGGGCCAAGTGCAACATTGCCTATAATGCCCTTGACCGGCATATTGAAACGGCCAACAAGAACAAGCTGGCCCTGATATGGGAGGGAGAACCAGGCGACACCAAAAAATTCACCTATTACGAGCTGTACAGAGCTGTCAACAAATTCGCTAATGCTCTACGTTCCCTGGGGATCAAAAAAGGGGACAGAGTAGTTCTTTACATGCCTCCTCTTCCGGAAACCATGATTTCTCTTTTAGCCGTAGCCAAAATTGGAGCAGTACACAGCATGGTTTTTGCCGGTTTTTCAGCCAAAGCGTTAAGAGAGCGCATCGAGGACGCGGAAGCCAAGCTGGTAATTACCGCAGACGGATTCTACCGGAACGGACGTCCTGTAAATGTAAAGAATGTGGTGGACAAGGCCCTTGTTGGCGGGTGCGAAAGCGTTGATACAGTTGTAGTAGTGCACAGAACCAATGTGGAAGTGGAAATGACCGAAATGCGGGACATCTGGTACGAAGATCTGATTCGCCAGGAGAGCCCTATCTCAGAGACAGAGGTCATGGATTCCGAGGACATGCTCTTCCTGCTCTTCAGCTCTGGAACAACAGGCAAACCCAAAGGAATCGTCCATACCCACGGAGGGTACATGGTCGGTGTTCACCGAACATTGAACTGGATCTTTGACATCAAGCCTACGGATATCTTCTGGTGCACTGCTGATGTAGGCTGGATCACGGGTCACAGCTATGTAGTTTACGGCCCCTTGATGGCTGGAACTACCACAGTAATGTTCGAGGGACATCCACTTTATCCTCAGGCGGATCGTTTATGGCATATGATTGCCCGCTATGGAGTGACCATTTTCTACACAGCACCTACGTTGATCAGGATGCTGATGCGTTACGGTGCTCAGTATCCGAAGCAGCACGATCTTTCGACACTGAGACTTCTGGGCAGCGTAGGCGAACCAATAAATCCTGAAGCCTGGATGTGGTATTA
Organism: Desulfonatronospira sp.; assembly: GCA_007127015.1. Taxonomy (GTDB): domain Bacteria; phylum Desulfobacterota; class Desulfovibrionia; order Desulfovibrionales; family Desulfonatronovibrionaceae; genus Desulfonatronospira. Next base: position 1,336 of record SLAE01000021.1, read on the forward strand.
CGCAAATATAGGACGATCAGAATGTCCAATTATCGACACCTGGTGGCAGACCGAAACCGGTTCGGTGATGATCAGTCCTCTGCCTATTTCTTTGCTCAAGCCGGGATCCTGTACCAAACCTTTGCCCGGGATACAGGCTGATGTGGTCGACAATGAAGGCAATTCTGTTCCTCCTGGAAAAGGCGGGCAGTTGATTATCAAAAAACCCTGGCCCTCAATGCTTAGAACCCTGTACAAGGACCCGGAGAGATATAAAAAGACTTATTGGGAAAAGGTTCCTGGTGCATATCTGGCAGGAGACGTGGCCCGCAAGGACCAGGATGGTTATTTCTGGATCCAGGGACGTTCGGATGATGTAATAAGCATTGCCGGACACCGGGTTGGATCAGCTGAAGTTGAAAGCGCGCTTGTTTCCCACAAAGCCGTTTCTGAAGCGGCAGTGATCGGGATTCCTGACAAGATCAAGGGTGAAGTGGCCAAAGCATTTGTTACTTTAAGCGCGGACTATACTCTGGATGATGCCGATGAATTGATCAAAGCTCTCAAAGCCCATGTAAGAGGCGAGCTTGGGCCTGTGGCAGTGATCAAGACCATTGAATTCAGGGATAAACTGCCAAAGACCCGCAGCGGCAAAATTATGCGCAGAGTGCTCAAAGCCCAGGAACTTGGGGAGGAGGTAGGAGATACCTCGACTCTTGAAGATTAAAAACTGCGTAGTGCTGGTTTTTCAGCTACTGGATGCAAGCTCATGGGCGAGATTCGTTTGATCTGCGTTTTTCGCCCTCATTTCGTTTGACTGCCTGCCGTCTCGGATCTTCAAAAGGTCAGAGGTAAAAACTTGGAGTTTTTCGATATAATTTTTTATTTGTCCATGGCAGCCGGCCTGCTCATGGCATTCAGCCTGGGTGCCAATGATCTGGCCAACGCCATGGCCACGGCAGTGGGTTCGGGAGCGCTGAACGTACGCCAGGCGGTTCTGATCGCTGCACCCCTTACATTTGCAGGAGCTGTCTTATTAGGTGCTCATGTTACTGCGACAATCACCAGAGGAGTGGTCAACCCGGAACATATAGCCGACCCAAAGCTGATGGTTCTTGGCATGTTTGCGGCACTGCTTGCTGCTTCTCTCTGGGTTCTCCTGGCAAGTCTTGCTTCCCTGCCTGTTTCCACTACTCATTCCATAATCGGCAGCATTCTTGGTTTCGGACTGGTTGCCGGAGGACCTGATGTTGTAAACTGGCTGATACTTTTAATCGTGGTGCTTTCCTGGATAATCTCTCCTCTTTTTGCAGGCGTTATTGCATTTTTTATTTTTTCGCATATTAGAAAGTTTATTTTTTATCAAAAATATTACCTGCAGCAGGCCAGAATATGGGCGCCAAGGTGGATTGGACTGACGGTTCTCATCCTTGGATTTTCATTAGTGTTCAAGACTCCTTTAGGGGATGCTATTGATGTAAATGCAGCTGCTGCAGTGCTTATGATCGTTGCTCTGGCTTTTATATTCTGGCTGGTATTCAGGTCCTTGATCAATAGATTTACCAGTCATATGGAACAAAATGTGGAAAATGTCGAAGGCATTTTCCGCAGGCTGCAGATAATGACATCGTCTTACGTTGCTTTTTCACTGGGAGCCAATGACGTGGCCAATGCGGTAGGACCGGTGGCTGTAATTTTTATCATCGCCAGGCAGCATGCTCTAGTCGAAGAGGCGGATATACCTCTTTTTCTTCTGATTTTCGGGGGACTGGGCATTGCAGCGGGCATAGCTCTTTTAGGCTCCCGGGTTATCCGCACCGTAGGAACCAGGATAACGACCTTGACCAATACCAGAGGATTCTCAGTAAATTATGGCGCTGCGACTGCGGTACTGGTTGCTTCCATGCTGGGCATGCCTGTTTCCACCACTCATGCCTGCGTAGGGGGGGTAACAGGCGTAGGTTTGGCCAGAGGCTTCAGCGCCATTGACCTGAGTGTGTTGATACGCATTGTGGGCTATTGGGTGCTGACTGTTCCCATAGCTGCTTTTACCTGCATAATTATTTTTCAGATTCTGCGCTGGATTTTTATTTATCCATAGGACTTCCCGAATTAAGCGCGAGGTAGCACATGAGACTAAATTTTTTCGGCCTTTTGAGCACAAAGTCCCCCATGGAAGGATTGTACGAACACTATGAGAAGATTCATGAATCCCTGGAAATCATCAATGAAGCTCTGGAATGTTATATAGGCGGGGGACATTGTACTGAATTCCAGTCACTGCAGAACATGGTCAATGATCTTGAGAGCCAGGCGGATAAAATTATCCGCAATATTCGCAACCGGCTGCCTCGGAGCCTGTTCATGAGCGTGGAAAAGACCCAGTTTCTTAATTACACAAGCATGCAGGACGATATCCTGGATGCTGCTCAAGAGGCTTTGAACTGGCTGGCCATGCGCGATGTAAAAATCCCGGAAGAATTTCAACGCGATCTATTGTACCTGCAAGACGATGTAGCCACCACCCTGGAGATGCTTGGGCCTGCGCTTAAGGATACCACTGCCCTGGTGCATATGGAAAACCTGAATCGTGAGGAGGTGAAGGAAAAGCTGAGAAAAATCCGGGAGAAAAAAGACAAGGTTTTCAGGGACAAAAACGCTCTGGCCAGAATGATCTTCAATTCGGATATCGAGTTCAAGGACATTTATCAGCTGATCCATTTTACGGAAAAACTCTATCAGATGGCCTACAGCAGCAGCAAGTGCGCTGAAATTCTGAGGACCATGATCGCCAGATAAAAAAATTCCGCCCATTGATTGCTGATCATGCCGGCTTCTTAGAAACATTGTTCTGTCAGGACAGGTCTCTACTAAAACCTGTTATTTAGGAACAATATAAATTTATGGCTGACTAATATGTCTGAAACGCCAAGGCTTTTAATCGTGGATGATGAGGCGGGCCACAGGATGATGGTCAGGGCAGTCCTGCAGGATCTGGGATATGAAATTTTTGAAGCGGCCAATGGTTTACAGTGCATGGAATTTCTAGAGAAGAATCATGCCGATGTTGTTCTGCTGGACATAAAGATGCCTGGACTAGACGGCATGCAGGTCCTGGAACGAATAAAAAGAGGCCGTAAAGATGTTCAGGTGGTTATGCTGACCGCCTTCGGCAGTGTGGGCTCTGCTGTCGAAGCCATGAAAAAAGGAGCGTTTGACTATCTGATCAAGCCTGCGGATATCGATGAATTGAAGGCGGTTATTCAGCAGGCTTATGAATACCGGCGACTGGTTAAATCTGAGCGCCCAATTAAAGGGTTAAGCCCTTTTAAGGATGATGCCGGGATCATCGGTGAAAGCTCAGCCATGGGGCAGCTTCTGGACATGGTTGATCAGGTGGGTCGAAGCGAGGCCAACGTGCTTATCCTGGGAGAATCAGGCACGGGCAAAGAGCTTGTCGCTCAGGCCCTGCACAGAGTAAGTCCCAGGAGAAAAAATCCGCTTATCAGCATCAACAGTTCGGCCTTGCCGGCTGATCTGCTGGAGAGCGAACTGTTCGGCTATCAAAAAGGTGCATTTACAGGGGCATTTAAAGACAAGCCCGGAAAGTTCCAGCTGGCGGAAAAAGGCACCCTTTTTCTGGATGAAATCGCAGATTTTCCCTTGAAATTACAGCCCAAGCTGCTCAGGGCGCTGCAGGAAAAAAAGATACAGCCCCTGGGAGACACCAGAGAAATAATAGTGGATGTACGTTTTCTGGCCGCAACCAACAAGGATCTGCTGCATGAAGTAAGAGCTGAAAACTTCAGGCAGGATCTCTATTATAGACTGAATGTCGTGGAGATCAGGGTGCCTGCCTTGCGGGAGAGAATGGAGGATCTACCCCTGCTGGTTAATCATTTCATAAGAGTGCTCGGAAAAAAGAACCGTAAGCAGGTCAAGGGGATCAGCCGCAACTTTCTGGATGCCCTTTATGGTTATTCGTGGCCGGGAAACATCCGTGAACTTGAAAATGTAATCGAGCGGGCCATAATTTTGTCCAGAAGCGATGTGCTTGACTCCGCAGTTCTTCCGGAAATTATTGTCACAGAATCTGGCCGAAAGTCCCAGGCACACTTAATACAGTCTTCACAAGAAGCTTTGGAAGATGCAGAGAAAAAGGTTTTGAAGGAGGCTTTGAACACGCATCAGGGGCACAGGGAAAATACAGCCAAAGCTTTGGGAATCAGTAGGCGTACTCTACAGTATAAACTTAAGAAGCATGGTCTGACCAGAAGATCATAAGCATAGTTAAAACCGGCGGTTACCAGGAAAAAGATTTTTTAAGCCAGGAGGTCAGTTCTTCAGCAGACTGAGGTTTTCCGATCCAGTATCCCTGGACCATATCACAGCCAATATTTTTAAGTAATTCGATACTTGCCTGATTGCCCACTCCTTCAGCGATCACCTGCATATCCAGATTGTGAGCAAGATCAACCATTGATTTGACCATTCTTTGATTCTTGATGTTGTGTTCCAGATCAAGAACCAGGCCAGGATCTATCTTCAGGGTCTTGACCGGAAGTTCGGTCAGGCAGGGGATTGACGAGTTGCCGCCGAAATTATCCAGGCAAACGGGGATTTTCATGTCCTGCATAATGTTCATAAAACTTTGTACCTGATGCGTTGCTCCAGTCAGCATGCTTTCAGCTATTTCCAGCTCCAAACAAGAATTTTCCAGTCCAAGTTCTTCCAGGATACTCGATACTCTGTCAGGAAATCCAACGTCCAGGATGTCCTGATTTGTCAGATTAATGCTGCCCGCCAGGTTTATCCCCATCATCCGCCATTCCCTGATCTGAGCCAAAGTCTTTTGCAGGACAGCTGTATTTATCTCCAGGGCCAGACCTGCCCGCTCAGCCAGAGGGATGAATTCTTCTGGAGGAATAACTCCCTTGGTGGGATGAAGCCAGCGGATCAGGGCCTCAACATTGCAGATTTTTCCGTCAGATACATGGATTGCGGGTTGAAAATAAACGTTCAATCTGTCTTCAGCCAATGCTTTCTTAAGATCAGAGATCAGGCTTAACCGGTTCAAACCCGGCGAATCGAATCTGCGGTCATACAGAGCATAACCTGTATTCATGCGTCTGGCAGCATACATGGCCATATCCGCTCTGCTAAGCAGCTGCCCCAGATTTTTTCCATGATCGGGAAATAAAGATATGCCGATGCTTATTCCCAGAAAAATGCTCTGTTCTTGCATTTTGAAGGGCCTGGACATGATTTCCAGAATTTTCCCGGCTTTTTCTCGAGCACGTTCTTCTGCATCCGGGCCGCTGAGCACCACGGCAAATTCATCTCCGCCCAAACGTCCCAAGCATTCAGCGCCTTCAATAATATCCTGCAGACGATAACCTGCTTTGACCAGCAGATCGTCTCCAGCCTGATGTCCGAAATTTTCATTGACTTCTTTGAACTGATCCAGGTCAATAAGGATAAAAGCAGCCTTTATTTCATAAACAGTGTCCAGACAGGAGCGTATTTCACTTTCCAGTCTTTTGATTATGGTATCGCGATTGGGCAGCCGGGTAAGCCTGTCATAGCCGGCCTTAACCTCAGATGACCTGGCCTTATTATTGGTTTTCTTAAGCTGAGTGTTTGTTTCCCTGAAGAGCGTGTACAGTTCAAAATTTTCCAGGGTACTGGCGGTGCCGGATAAAATGAGACTCAGAAGAGCCCAGGACACATCCGGAATTGTAGAGATATCTCCTTTTAAAAGTCCGATGAACATGCCCCGGATGCGGGAGCTGGAGCTAAGAACTTGAAGGACTACACGCATATCCTGATTAGACGAAGCCAGAAGCAAGGCTTTCTTCTCCATTATCGCGGATGAGAAGAAACCCAGATCGATAAGAAGTTCGGATTCCAGACGCAAAACGCGTTCCTGTTTTTCTGGTGTAAGATAAGCCGGATAAAAATCATTATCCTGTTCATCCACCAGAAACATGCCCATGGCATGAAAGTCGATAATCCTGGAAATGCCTGAGCAGGTTTTTTCCAGAATAAGTGAACTGGTCTGCAGCTTATTCATGCTTGGCTGAATATCTATCAAAGCTGCAGCCACTTTCAGGCCTTCCAGGGCAAAGCTGTTCACTTCCTCCTGGTGCTTCAGCCTGTGCTGAAGCTCAATCATGTATTCCGAGTTTTTTTTGTCGAACATAAGCTAAATCACAGCATTTTCTTTAATTTCACTTAAAAAAGTTTTTGAAAAGTTATCCACCCGGGACTGCATTATTTTTGCTGTCTGGTATAAAATGTAAGGATCAAGCTTCAGTCTGGACCATGAATCAAGATCCGGTTCCGGAATAAAAAAATTTCCGCTGCAGCCTATTTCGCAGCCTATGCTTAAAGTATCAGCCATATTCACCAGAGTTGCTTCCAGTCGATAATCTGACCGGTATGGATGATGATGATGTCTGATAGTCTGCACTACCTTGTCTGGATGTAGCCATTTTCCGGCCAGCGTAGCTCCTAGCTCAGCATGATCCTGATGAAAGAACAACTTTTCCGCATGATGCAGTTTAGAGCCTTCTTTTACAGAAGCATACATAGATTCCAGAATTTTAATAGGAAAATGCGTCAGCATGAGCAGTCTGCCTATATCGTGAAGCAGTCCGCAGACGAATATGTTTTCCGGATCAGACAGACCGCAGTGCTGAGCCAGAATTTTGGCTCCTGCGGCACAGGCCAGGCTGTGTTTCCAGAATTCCGGCATATCAATTATTTCCGGGGGGATATTTTTGAACCGGGAAAAAACAGTCACAGCCTCGGCCAGCATGCTGAGCTGCCTCGTTCCCATAACCCTCACCGCCCTGCTGATGGTATCAATCCGGAATGATGAGCCAAAAGCAGGACTGTTGACCAGTTTAAGGAGCATGGCGCTCAGCCCGGGATCACTGCTGATCAACTCTGTGAGATGTCTGGAGGATGCCTTCAGATCTTTGGAAGCGACTGAGAATTGACCAAAGACTTGAGGAACACAAGGAAGCCTTACTTCATCGGAAATTATGCTGGAAGGATCCAGTGGATAGGCAGAACTTTTTTCCGGGGGCGCAGAAGAATCCAGAACTTTAAGGCGATCAGAAAAAGAAATATTCGTAGAATAATTTCTGCAGTGACGCTGGGCAAATATATTTACCAGCTTAAGGCTCGTATCGCTGCGGGGATCATGGTCCGGGAAGCGCTGCAAGACCATGGAAACAGCTTTTCCCCATTCTTTGGAAGAGAAATGCTGATCAATATTTACTGCATTAAAATCCGGACCACAAACTTCTAATTCACTTATTCCCCAAATCTTTAGAATGCGCAGGTGTTTTTCTGATAAGTGCAGCCCTTTGCTTAGAAGAAAACGCCCGTTGCAGTCGTGTACGTCCTGAGCAAGGATCATTCCGGGTTTTATGTTTTCTAGAAATATTTTGCCCATGTGCGGTGAAGTGCTGCGGATGAGGTTAACAGATTTTTAGCAGTATAGGCTTACTAGACCTTAAAGAACATAGATGCACTGAGTCAAGAAAATTTAAATTAAAAAAAACTTTTGCCGCTCTGAGACCAAACAAGATCATTGAAAATAACGATCAATAAAATAACATGCTCCCTGAGGCAGAAAATCCGGTATATCATAGTATCTTTGTTTAATATCTGTCAGAATCTCTTCCCGGTAGTTCAAAAAATTAAAATTTCTTCCAATGCCTACTGCAAATTCAGCTCCTTTAACCCTGATAAAGTGAGTTTCAACACTGGAAAAAAAGGGTTCGAGCATTCCAGTATCCAGAGCAGGTCTGCGGGACAAGAACAAAATGTCCATACCGTCCAGTTGACTGAAGTCGGTCAGGCGGTCGTCTTCGCGGCCGTATTTGGATCCTGTCCCCAGTACACCCCAGTAGTGCCTGGAATAAAAAGACAGCACCGCAGACCTGGAGTAACTGGAAGTAGTGTAATGATCAGCATCCAAACCGTTTACAGCTTCAGCCACTTCAGCGGGTCTGAGGTAAAATACTGCGTCCTGGTGCAGGCTTGGACTGTCTCTGATGACATCCAGGGGCAATGCAAGCAGGATGAGAGCAATGAGTGCGTGCACCAGTGCATAGCCGAGCATGAATTTCCGGACAAAAACCAGTGAGTTCCCGGGAATATGAGCATAAACCAGATACAGGAAAGGGATGAAGCCCAGCACCCAGTGCAGGCCAATTGAATAAAACCATGAAACCACAAAAAAAACACACAGGGGGACCAGAGCTGCCAGGAAGAAAAGATCAAAGCCCTTTGTCCTGATAATGGAGGTGATGTTTTTCCAATTTCTGAAGAATTGTACAGCCAGAACCGGAGATATGATCCAGACGAGCACAGCCAGGAGCAAAAGAGGCTGAACAAGGCTTATCTGTGGATCCTGGGTCCGGTTGATGAAGTTGAACATTATATTCACCCAGCAATGGGTGTAATTCCAGTAAAGATTGAGCAGAATAAGCGGCATGCAGCCCAAAAGAACAAGTGCCAGCCGGTCAAGCCTGTTAAGTCCGAAGCGCAAGAAATGGATCAGATAGGCAAGAAGTAAAAGGGCAGCGAAATATTTGGACAAAAAGGCCAGACCCAAAAGGATGCCTGATAGCAGATACAAGCCCGAGCTGTCTCTTTGTTCAGCCCGGTAAAGGATCAGGACTGATAAGAACATGGCCACGATAAGCGGAGTATCCGTGCTGACCATGACACCTAGAAGATAAACCGGAGTAAGCAGAAAAATTGTGGAAACCAGAAGGGCTCTGGTTCTGTCCTGATCGCTTAAGGTATAGTAAATACCCCAGACCAGAACATATCCACCAAGGATGGAAGGCAGGCGTACGAATACTTCGCTTTCATGGATTTTCAGGCTCAGGTGGATGAGCCAGCCAACCAGCGGAGGATGATCATAATATCCAAGAGCCGGATTTTGGGCCCAGAGTACGAAGTAGGCCTCATCTCCTGTCAAAGGAAGAGCATGTGCCAGATAAAGCTTTACCGGCAGAGATAAGGCCAGGGCAAAATAGAAATAATATCTGGCTTGAGTGTAATTCATCAGCTGTCAAATGGACATACGTTTAAATATCCGCTCCGGAATATGTTTGATAAAGGCCATGATCCAGCGCCACATCCATCTGGTATACACAATATCCCTGTTCCTGAGTATTGCCTTATATATATTCCCGGCCGCTTCCTCTGGGGTTGCACTCAGTCTGGAAGGTAAATCAAGGTCTCTGGTCATCTTGGTTCTGACAAAACCAGGTTTGACTGTGATCACCCGAACCCCTGAACTGAACAGTCTGTTCCTGAGTCCGCTTAAAAAGGCGCTCATTCCGGCCTTGGCGCTGCCATACACGTAGTTTGAGGCGCGACCCCTGTCACCTGCAACCGAGCTGATCCCGACAATAAAACCTTCACCTGCTTTTTCCATGCGGTTGGCGGCCAGGGACAAGATGCTTACGCAACCTGTAAAATTGGTATTTATTATGCGCTGCCATTCCTGAGGATCCCGCCTTGCCCGGTTTTCATCCCCTAGAAGACCGAAAGCGACCACCACTCCGTAAGGCTGCGGGTTTAGATGCTCGTAAAAACCGGCATGAGAATCAAAATCGAGGGCATCAAAATAAAAAACCTCAGCCTGTATTTCAAAGCGGATCTCAAGGTCCTTCGCGTCTTTGGACAGTTCATCGACATTTCGGCCGGCCAGGAACAAATCGTATCCTCCTCCGGCCAGTTCAGCGCAAAGAGCCCTGGCCATATCCGACCCGGCTCCAAGAATCAGTATGTTTTTGCGCATAAACCAAGCCTTTCTGATTGCAGCGAAGCCATTTTATTCTCCGGATCGTGCTTATACTTCAGCTCAAGAAATCTGCCGCTTTCCGGGTAACCCTTAAGAAAATCATGTTTGCTCATTCGGGCATCTTTGGCCAGATATATTCTACCGCCCAGATTGTGAACCAGACGGTCCAGCGCGCTGAGCATAGCTGAGAGACCGGGCTTTATGGGAAAGTCAAGAGCAAGAGTATAGCCCTGGAATGGAAATGAAAGCGGTCCTGCCTGAGGTCCCAGGAGTTTCAGCACAGCCAGATAGGGGAGAAGGCGGGATGCCTGCACGTGGGCTTGAATTTTTTCCAGTCCAGGTCTGGACTGTTCTTTTGGCAGGACAAACTGGTACTGCAAAAAACCCTTACGCCCATAAAAGCGGTTCCAGTTGTGCACTTTGTCCAGAGGATAAAAAAAGTCATCAAGGTCAGGGAAAGAGCACCCAGTTCCTGATTTTCCGCGCAGATGATATAAATGGTTAAAAGCCCTGACGCCTTGTTTATTCATGATCCATCCAGGCATAAAAAAGGGAATATTGATTCCGGATTTTTTTTGCCTGCTCAATTCTTTGCAGGTTACTTCCCCGGACAGGCAATGCTCCCCGAGCATGAAGAGACCGCGGCCGAAATTTCTGCCCCGGCCAAGAAAGTCTATCCACGCCACCGAATAAGTGCTTTGCCTGTGAACCTCAAAGAGTTCCATTAAATGTTCAAGATTTTCAGCCGGAATGGTTATTTGACGGATATGTGCGCTCTGGATGGGCATAAGCCTGATTCTGGCGCTTAAAATAAGTCCCAGCAGGCCCATTCCTCCGCAAACAGCATGGAAAAGCTCCGCATTTTTTTCCCTGGAACAGTCAACTATCTCTCCCCCCGGAGTCAGCAGGAGCAGGGAAAGTACATGGCGGCCGAATGTTCCGTGAAGGTGATGGTTCTTGCCATGTACGTCGCTGGCAATGGCTCCGCCCAGAGTGACATATCTGGTTCCAGGAGTAACAGGCAAAAAAAGTCCGCGGGGAATGATTAACTTTAAAATCTGGTCCAGGCTTATGCCTGCCTCACACTCCAGTATTCCCTGTTTCTGATCCAGGGCGATAAATCTTTTGAAACAAGGTGTGGAAATAATATTTTTCTCAAGCGAACAGTCACCATAGGAGCGGCCCAGACCTCTTGGGATGCACCGGGAAAGACTATCCAGAAGCTTGCAGGCTTCGTTTTCTGTTCTAAATTCCCAGAGTCTGGCATTAATGCGGGGATAGTTGTTCCAATTGGCAACGAGCAATTTAAATGAATCTCCATGTAGCAGGTGAATCGAGATTTTAAATAAGAAATATAACTGTATTAAAGAGCATGTTTTTCAAGTTCAAATTTCTTCTATTACAGATTTTGAATTCAGTACCAGGCTGGTAATAATCATTAGTTTTTATGGATCTCTACTGATTCTGCTGCAGGAGCTTTCCAGCTTAACTTTCACCTCCTGAACACCCATTTCTTATCAAGGCGGTATTTCAAGGTATAGCCGACGATCAATCCAAGAGCTCCGCCAACGTATTTTGCCTGTTCAAAATTAAAAAAAAGATCAAACCCGATTTCCGTACCCCAGAAAATCATGGTGGTCATTACCCCCATGCACGAATAGACAGTAAATTTACGGGTGTCTTCGTATATGTTCCTGGACACATAGCTGAAAATGTATTTCTTGTCCAAGATGTACTTGATCACCAGCCCGGTAAAAGTCCCCAGAATCAATGCCATGTAAAGCTCAAAAGGGCCCTTATACAGACTGAAACTGAAAAACTGTGTTCCCAGGTTGACGCATATGGCGATCAGGGCAAACAGGGCATATAAAAATGGCAGCTTCATGTTCTGGTCAGGACAAGAAAAAATAGAAGCCAGCAGGTAACAGTTACCTGTAAAAACCTGTCCTTGAGGATTTCCTGCGTGGGATTGCCCCCACGCTGATCAACAAATACGATCTGAAGGTAGCGCATGATACCCAGAAGAACGAATACCGCGCTCAGGTACAAGTATCCGGAACCAAATCTCTGCTGCACTTCAGGGGAGATGGTGTATAAAATATAGCAGACAAGCGTAACCGCGGCCATAATGATCATGGACACGTTCACGAAATCAAGAGTATAACCGTCAATACATTTGCGGACATCTCTGCCTTCTCCGGCCAGGAGCACATCGTCCCGCCGCTTGGCCAGGGCCAGAAAGAGAGCCAGAAGAAAGGTCATGAGCACGATCCACATTGAGGCTTCAACAGTGGCGGCCAGAGCGCCCGCGAATATTCTCAGGACAAAGCCGATGCCGATTATGAAAATATCAAGAACTGCCACATGTTTCAGTTTCAAAGTATAAATTGTGTTCAATATTGAATAAATGACCAGGATGAAAAAAATTCTTAAGTCCAGCGCAAGTCCAAGACCAAGACCCGAAACAAGAAGTACACTCATATAGACATAGGCTTGTTTCGGAGTGATAAGCCCCTGAGCCAGAGGCCGGTATTTTTTTTCCGGATGTTTTTTGTCCTCGTTGACGTCGTTGATGTCATTAAAGATATAGACGCTGCTGGCTACCAGGCAAAAAGAAATAAAGGCCAGAGTTACCTGAAACAGCAGTTCAGGTTCAAAAAACCTGAAGGAGAAAAACAAAGGTGCGAAAACAAAGAGGTTTTTTATGTACTGATGCGGGCGTAACAGCCTTATATGTGCCTTGCTGAGCATGTAGTCATCCACATTATTTTAAGAAGATAGGTTAAATGTCTACAGGTTCTTTTGCAGCAAGACAGTCAAGATGTCTAGTCTTTACACAGGCTTTGGGCGGGTATGGTCTGTAACTTCTGGTCCCAGTAGATTTCAAGAACTTGTGGGACTATTTTTGTTCCCGGCCAAGGGTTAACTGATTGATCGGTATGCAGCAGATAAAGGCAGATAAAAGCCAGAACTTCAGCGTCAGTTTCAAATTCAATAGCTTTCTGGATTTGCGGATAAGCTCCTTTTGCGGTAGCAGGATCGGCTTGAGCCAGCCGGGCCGTACCCCAGAATGCCCCCCGCCGCAGGGGCAGATATTCCAGGAAATTGTCGCTGCCTCCTTCTCTTGAAGCCAGATAAGAAAAAAGAATGCGGCTGTATTCCAGAGCCAGCCCGGGATGACGGGCCATGATTTCACCCATGCATTCAGGTGAGCCCCATCCGATTCCACCGGATTCGTCGTTAAGAGTCCACATGAACCGGCGCATGACTATCCGGGCCTGCTCCATATCCTCTAAAGCCAGGGCGCTGACCGTAAAGCCTGCTACTGTGACTGCATGCCACCTGACCCGTTTGTTAGGATTTAAAAGGGCGCTGTAAAGTGCTCCCAGAAGCTTGTGCGGCGGGTGTTTCAGCAGTTGGTGCAAAACCGGATTAAGATCATCGCGGTCAAGCAGAACCTGGACCTCTTCCTTCAGGGCCATTAACCCGGAAGAGTGAGCAGTAGATGGATCAGACATGCTGTTCAAAAAATCGCTCCCAAAAATTTATGATGCTACCTTGGCCTTAATGGCCTGAGCCAGTGCACGGCCCAGCTCCTTGCAGACGGCCAGCTGTTCATGTCCTGGCACATATTGAAGGCGAAGCGGTTTTTGCGGAAGATCAAAGCCGGCATCTTCAAGGATCCTGGACATGGCAGAGGGTGCTTCTCCACTCCAGCCGTAGGAACCTAGGGCGGCTCCAATTCTGTTTTTGGGCTTCAGACCTTTCATGTACGTCAAGAAATCAGCCATAAGTGGCATCATGCTGTTATTGTGGGTAGGCGATCCGCAGACCAAAGCCGCCGCGTCCGAAAATTCGCCCATGACATCACTGTGATGGTGGGATTTTAATGACATGACCCGAACCTCTATGCCTTCGCTTATCAGCGCGTCTGCAACAGCCCTGATCATCTTCTCCGTGCTGCTCCACATGGTGTCATAAACCAGGACAGCTTTAGGTCTTAGTTTTTGTGAAGCAAACTCTTTATAAGCGGCAAGAATTTTATCCGGATGAGAACGCCAGATCATTCCGTGATCCGGAGCGATCATATCTAATTCCAGCCCTGCTTCCTGGACGCGGTCCAGAAGTTTTAATACCAGAGGAGAATAGGGCAGTATGATGTTGGTGAAATAATGTCTGGCTTCCCTGATCAGGGAGTCCAGATCGTGTTGATCGTCAAATATATTGCTGTTGGCAATGTTTTGGCCGAACGCATCGCTGGAAATGAGCAGTTTGTCGTTCGGAATATATGAAAACATGCTGTCCGGCCAATGCAGCATTCTTGTTTCAATAAAATTAACCGTTCTTTTTCCGAGAGATATTTCCCGGCCATCTTTGACAGCTTCCAGGGGCCAATCGGAAGGATGAAAATGAGCTTTAAGCGATTTTTCACCCATGACCGAACAAAATAATTTTTCCGGATTTGCTTTATCCATAATGAAGGGCAAAGCCCCGGAATGATCCATTTCCAAATGGTTGGCTACGATATAATCAATATCGCCAATATCAATCAGACTCTGAATCTGATGAAAAAGTTCCCATTTGAATTTTTCCGGAACTGTATCAAAGAGGGTAACCTTATTGTCCAGAACAAGGTAAGCGTTATAGGTTGTGCCCTGATGAGCCAGCGCGTACCCGTGAAAGTTCTTCAGGTTCCAGTCTATCACGCCCACCCAGTATATATCTTTTTTGATTTCGATTGCCGGCATGCGTTTCTCCTAAAAAGAGGATAGAATGGTGAATGAATTAAGGGTTTTTTCTGCACCCGCATCCGGATTAAGACGCAGGTGCATTCTTAAACATCAATAGTTGCGGCTGTTGTCCTGAAACAGAAGTAAGCAAGCCTTATCCTTCAGGGGTGAAATCTTCCTTACCTGCACCGCAAACAGGGCAGACCCAATCCTCAGGGACATCCTCGAATTTTGTTCCTGCAGACACTCCATTTTCCGGATCACCCTCAGCCGGATCGTACATATACCCGCAAACTGTACATATCCATTTGTTCATAAACAGCTCCTTTGTGTACTCTTAAAGTATGTAAAAATGCCACTAAATCCTTCAAGTATCAGAAATTTGTTCCCACGCAACAGGAATGCCTTTTTCAAGACTCAGAAAGAACCCGGAAACTTTTGCGGCTCGCGCCGCAAACAGGACATCTCCATTCCTCCGGCAAGTCTTCAAAAAGTGTGCCTTTGGGAATTTTGCCCTTGCGGTCTCCCCTGTCCGGGTCATAAATGTAACCGCAATTGACCATTTGACATTGCCACATCTGTTCGGGGCTGGACATATGATCTCCAGTGCTCAACAGAGCCTGATTGTGGAAAAACAATCTGGTTATAGTTTTTTAATTGAAGAATTGGGCAGCCTTATTCACCTCATTATCTTATATTTCAAAAGCTCAATTATCGGGCAGCAGCCTTTATCTCTTCTACCAGTTTTCGCACAGAATTTCGAAGTGAGCTCGGGGATGCACGCATGATGGACATATCTCAAGCGCTTCTGCAGCCTTGTGGGTATAACCGCAATTCTGACACTTCCAGACTACTTCCTGCGTTTTTTTAAAAACTGAGCCTTTTTCAATATTTGCTATAAAGGCCCGGTATCTTTTTTCATGAAGCTGTTCGGAAACGGCAATAGATTCCATGGCTTCGGCTACCTCATTAAACCCCTCTTCTCTGGCTACTCTTGCAAACTCCGGATACATTGTCTGATGTTCGTAGTTTTCTCCAGCTGCTGCTTCGTTAAGATTTTCCAGTGTAGTGCCGATTTTGCCGGCGGGAAATGAGAACTGTATTTCGGCATCACCACCTTCGAGAAACTTGAAGAGCCTTTTGGCGTGCTCTTTCTCGTGGCTTGCTGTTTCTTCGAATATATTGGCTATTTGCACAAAACCATCTTTTTTGGCTTGTTTGGCAAAAAAAGTGTAGCGATTGCGGGCCTGAGATTCTCCAGCAAAGGCGGTTAAAATATTTTTTTCTGTCCGGGTGCCTTTAATGGATTTCATTTAGACTGACCTCCTGAATTAGCAGTTGAATATATCATAAATATTAACAAAATGATGATTGTAAAGAATGATGTTGAAGATTTATAATGATCAAAAATTTATCAAGTGGAGTATTTTGGGGGCTGGTCATTTGTCCGAAGCACACCCGGGGCAGATACCCAGTAATTCCAGACGTAATCCGGTAATTTTGAAATCTGTCTTAATGCTGGTCAAATCGTCAAGATCCAGATTTAATTCATCATGCACATCGCGTACACACCCGCAATCAGTGCACATTATATGCAGGTGAGGATCAATATTGCCGTCAAATCGCTTCTGTTCTCCACAGGTTTCGATTTTTCTTATCATTCCCTGCCTGGAGAGGATGTCCAGATTACGGTAAACCGTACCCAGGCTGATATTGGGCATTTGACTGCGGACCTCATCGTAGACCTCAACCGCCGTGGGGTGACTGGTGGTCTTTTTCAGTCTGTCTAAGATGATTTTTCTTTGTTTGGTTAATCTCATGATTTACCTCTTATTATAGGAACAAGTATTGTTACTGAAGTTACTTGTCAAGGAAATGATATAAACTTTTTTATAAATTTCATCCATGTAGCCTTAAAAATCCCAGCCGCCCCGACCAGGCAGAGCGCTATAAAACCCTTCTTAATTATGTCAGGCTGAGGTTGTTCCAGACCAAGAAGCACTAAACCATTTTTTTTAAGTCTTAGAGAGAGTCAGAAAAAAAAGGATTTAAAAAAGCGTTACAATCATCATGCGGTTTGGAAGACGTGCGGGCTGGATACTGTTCATGCCGGAAATTTTAAGAAAAGAATTTTTAGGCCCTGGAAAAAATAATTACCCAGGGCCTTCTCCAACAGGCAGACAATAATATTTTATTCCACGCTTATGCTGTCTCGGATGTTATCAAAGGTGGCCTGGCCTATACCTCGCACCTGGATGATATCCTCAGGAGTTTCAAAAGGAAACCTCTCCCGATGTTCAATAATACGTTCAGCAAGAGAAGGACCTATGCCCTGGAGAGTGGACAACTCTTCCACGCTGGCTGTATTGATGTTCACAGTATCCTGGGCAGAAACCGATACAGGGGCAAGAAACAGGACCAGCATCATGACTAAAACAACTACTGATGAATACAAGCGGATCATTATTAGTCTCCTTTGTTAATAATTTTTTTACTGTGGGAGGTGTGCCTGCCGGTTGAAAAATGTTAACAAATCAGACTTTTGGTTTTCCAAGTTCCGGTCATTGACCGTCATCAGAAAAAAACATTTAAGTCTGTTATTATAGCATAATTTAAACCATTAATATTGTTTATTTTTGTTATTTAAATATCATATTTAAAATTATTGTGCAAGTGATACTTAAGGATTTGAGCTATTTTTTTGTCAGGCATATATATGTTTAGTTGGAGCTAAATGAGAAGAGGCACAGAAGATTCGGGATAATTGAGTATAAGAAAAAATTGTTTGAAGAAAAAAATGTTATAAAAAATTATGGTTAGAGAGAAGCTTAATTTTGAATTCTTGGAAGAAAAAATGAAAAAGCCCTGTCTTCATTGAAGAACAGGGCTTTATGAAAGAAAAGCCTTTTAAAAAACTTACGTTGATTCTTTACATAATTTTTATTATTCTTGCTCAATGCTCTCCTGAACTTCCCGCATGAGTTCCCTGGCCTGCATTAGTTTTTCCTGCTGTTCAGGGGAGACCTGGGTGCCTACATATTCTGTTTTTTGGGACATTTCCTCGAGCATGCCGCCAAGAACTATGTTTCGAACCATGGCAGGCAGGTTTTCAAGTTCTGCGACCCGGTTGTCCAGTGCTTGCAAATCTTCGGTCATGCCCTCAAGGTCTGCGGCTAATTCTTCTATACCATTATCAAGCTTTTGTTCAATCTCTTCAACCAAAGCAATGGCCTCATCAACCTGACCCACCTGTTCCTGAATTTGATTGACCTGTGAATTGACCGTATAATAAAAAATGATCAACAAAAATATGGCCAAAACTGAAATTACCAAGGCCACCTTGCCCATATCCTGTCTGACATTGCTTACATCATCAGCTGAAAAGCTGGGATTGCTGCTTTGCTCTTCACCGACGGGCTTGATTTTTTCCTGGGACATTACCTGAAAACCTCCTGTTTAAGAATTTTTGGTCATTTTAAAGGGATTGACAACCGTTAATTCATTGCCTGCCCAAGATTCAAGGCATGTCTGTCATCGACAGCTCTGCCAGATCCGGCGGCTTACCGCCTTTCGTTCTGGTCATTACCTGAAACAAAGATGTATAGCAAGTTTAAACTTTTCATGATCAGCATCTGGAGGACATATAAACAATTAAGAAATTAATAATATTGATAATGAATGAATCTACAGGGGTTTAATCAAGTTCCCAGAAACTGTAGACGATAAATTTCATCGCCTCATGAGTACAGGCAATAATCAGTTTATAAATGAACGTTCGGCCTGCATGGACTTTTTAGATGATTTTCATCCTTGATTTTTTGCTTTTGATCAATAATAACGTTTCTGCGCAAAGGTGAGCCTTGGGACATTTCCACAAATTTTTTGCCAGTTTAAGGGGAGGTTATGGCTGTTAAATTTAAAAGAGGTTTTTGGATACTTCTTATTTTGGTTCTGGCTGGGGGGCTTGGGTTTGTATATTTTAATTTTGTTGATAAACAAAAGCCGGTTATAGAAATTTATCCAGAAACAGCCTTCACCAATGGAGCAGAACCCTTTGAACTCAGGATCCATGACCCTGGACTTGGACTTAGAAGAGTGGAAATTTCTGTGGTTCAGGGTCAGGAAGTTTTAAAGACTGTTCGTGAAAATTTCGACCCGGGCGTTCATGACTGGAAGACAAGACTCAATCTGCCGGACCTGAGCCAGGGAGAATTTGAACTGAGGGTTCTGGCAGTGGACCGGTCCATTCTCAACTGGGGCCGGGGCAATGTCTCCCATCTCTCCAGGCAGATGACCTTCGATAATGTACCTCCTTCCATTTCTCTGGCCACCCACGTGCACAACTTGAATCAGGGCGGGGCTGGACTGGTAATATACACAGTGTCAAAGGAAGTAGAAAAAACCGGAGTCCGACTGGGAGGTTACTTCTTTCCTGCCTACCAAAAAACTGATGGAAGGTATTACTGTCTGTTTTCTTTTGCCTATGACATCGCACCCGGAGATGAGACTCCGCGCATTCTGGCAAGAGACATGGCCGGCAATGAACAGACTTCCGGATTCAATCATCATGTAAATTCGCGTTCCTTCAGGCAGGCGGACCTGAATATCAGCGACGGTTTTCTGCATTCACAAATGCCTCAGTTTGAAAACAATTTTTCCGGGGTAAGCGACCCTTTTGAACTGTTTTTGAAGGTCAACCGGGACTTGAGAAAGCAAAACCGGGCCAGCATAATGGAAATATCTTCCAGAACTTCTTCAGCATTTACCCTGGAAGGAACAATGAAGCGCAAGCCTTCTGCCTTCATGGCCGGCTACGCTGATCACAGAAGCTATTATTACCAGGGAGAAGAAGTAGACCAGCAGGTGCATCTGGGAGTTGACCTGGCCTCCACAGCCCAAGCTCCTGTTCCCGCAGCTGAAAGAGGCAAAGTGGTATTCAGCGGGGATTTGGGAATTTACGGACAGACGGTTATACTTGATCATGGACTGGGTCTGCAGACACTGTATGCCCATCTGAGCAGTATCGAAGTAAGCAAGGGACAGGATGTAGAGCGCGGACAGCAGCTCGGCCGTACAGGAACAACCGGTCTTGCTGTTGGGGACCACCTGCATTTCGAGGTTCTTGTTTCAGGTATTTCGGTTAATCCGGCGGAGTGGTGGGATGGAAACTGGCTGGAAAACAACATTTTCAGCAAGCTGAGATCAATGAATTAAATCTGGACAAGGTTGTTTAAGACTTAAAAGCAGGCGCTGAGACTCCCGGAAGGATCGGCGCCTGCTTCAGGTCAAGTATCGCTTGTTAACCATTAATAAAGATATAAAAAAACAACCGGGTATCTGGAAAAATTACTAAATAATTTTAAAGCAGGCGAAATCTGTTTTCCAGTTCAAACTGCTCCCGGTATTGTTCAATATGCTCTTTGGAGCCCAGGATGCATATCACGCCCTTATCCTCTTTGAAAGCAATGCTCAAAGCTCGGCCGAAGGCCTGAAAATCTTCAAGACCCGTATTCATGATTTCATCTCTGATTTTCTGGCGGTATTCGTCTGAAATGTTAGTTAATAGTCTGATCATTGAAGAAAAACCCTTGGCATCGGGCAGTTGGTAACTGTCCATTTCGCCGATGGCTCCGATGACCGCTTTTTCCACTTCTTCCAGATCCTGGTCCGGGCTTGAAAGGTATTCACCTGAACCGGCAAAAACATCCAAGGTATCCGCGATATTAGGATCCCTGTAAGAAGCAAAGGCCATCACATTGCAGAAATGATCATAGCTGCCGAATGCACCGTAAGCCCCGCCCTGAACTCTTATCTTGTCCCAGAGCCACCCAGCCCTCAACAGCCTGGTAGCCGCCAGAGAAGCTCCGTGAAATGAGTACCGTCCCGCTTCAAGGTTGACCGCGCAACCAACATAGTTGACTCTGGCAGGGATATACATGGCCTCATTGCCCGGAACGCAGCACCACTTCCAGGTTATTCTGGAAGTTTCAGGCTCAGGGAAAATGCCCGCCAGATCTTTTAAACCATCCAGACTCTTTTTTATCAGTTCCTCTTCCGCGGTAACGTTTAGTATTGCCGCATCTTTGTTCATGAGCAGGTATTTGATGTCTTCCAGATCTTTTTGAACCAGGTCCCAATCATCCTCCACCCGTTGCAGGAGGTGTCTCAAAAACAGCAGATAGCTGACACCGGACATGTGCTCCTGAACCCAGTCGGCTTCTGAATATCTGGCTTTCAGCCGCATGGCCACAAATCGGTGTCCAGCCGGAATAAGAGCCTGCTCCATGCCGGCCTTTTCCTCCAGGACCAGCTGCCTGAAACGTTCCCTGTTTTTCAGGTTCACCTGAGTAAGGATGTCTTTTAATATACCAAGCATATCTGGTATCTTGTCCGGAAGTGATTTGCAACGCAGAAACAGCCTGCTCGAGCTGCCTGTTTCTCCCAAAATGGAATGGGTAAAGGTTACAGGAGCAATGCCCCCTGTATGGCGTCTTATTCTGGTTGACAGTCGGACATAGTCTTCACTGTCGGTGCCCATTTCCACAAGTGCACGTCCAAACAATGGAATATAACCCAGATATTTCTGTGGCAGAAAATGCAGATCCAGGCCGAGGTCCAGATAAAAAATTCCTGCTGTAGGCTGAGGATGGACCATCAGGCTCAGTCCCCTAATTTCCTGCTCCTGTCTTTGAATGATCCGGATTTTTGGCTCCAGATCCTGTCTGCTTAATCTGGGGATTTTGGCAAGCTCCTTTGCATCATCAGGTTCTTCCTGCCACCGCAGAAGCTTTTGCGTTTCATTGATCAGATCCTGATAATTTTTCCGGTCTAACTTTTTCTTGATCTCCTCAAGCCGGCGTTTCTCCATTTCCTGAATTTTCAGGTCCAACCGCGGATCCGGCTTCAGGACAACTACTGTCCTGTGGCTGTTGTCCAGAAAATGCTTCTGGATAAGGTCTTCAAATACATTTGATCCCTGTTTGATCTCAAAGTCCAGCTCCTTCAATGTTTCGGAAAATTCAAGGAGGATAAACGGGCTTTTATCATACAGCCAGGTGCTCAGAGCCCGGAACATGACCGCCAGTCCGCGTGGAAATGATCCGGTGTTATTCTCCCGCAATGCAAATTCCACGCTGCTTAAGGCAGCTTTGACTATCTCAGGATCTATTCCATTACGGGCCAGATCCTGTAAAGTTTCGTGGATAAGCTTTTCCACCCTGTCCAGGTTTTCTGAAGCAACACCTCTCATGCCTGTAGAATAGTACATCTGCAGAATGTCCGTCTCCAGGCCCGCTCCAGCCAGATCTTCACCCAGCCCTGATTCGATAAGTCTTTGACGCAAGGGAGAGCCGGGCATTCCTGTAAGTATGAAATCCAGAATGCGAAGCCTTAGATTCAAACGGGCATCACATGTTTCCGGCAGCAGCCAGTTGATGGTCAGATAATGTCTGGCGTTACTTTCAGGGTCAGCGCTGTAGCCATGCTCATGTTTCTGCCCCAGCTTTTGTCTTGGTTGAGGTCTGACCACGGACTCAACATTCAGTGGCTCAAAAAGATCCAGATATTCTTTCAGCTTTTCCAGTCTTTCTTGTTCCGGATCATCTCCGTAAAAAAAGATCCAGGCATTGGAAGGATGATAATAGCGGCGATGAAATTGAATAAAATCCTCATAGGTAAGATCTGGAATTGCTTCCGGGTTCCCCCCGGAGTCCAGGCCGTATACAGCCTCAGGAAATATGGACTGCTGAGAATAATCTCCCAGAAGGCTGTCCGGAGAAGAGTAGGCCCCTTTCATTTCATTGTAGACCACACCTTTGAACTGAAGCGGAGCATCCGGTCCTTTAAGCTCCAGATGCCATCCTTCCTGGGCGAATACCTCCCTGGAAAGATTAGGAAAAAAAACGGCATCCAGGTATACGTCCATGAGGTTGTATAGGTCCTGCCGGTTTTGACTGGCCACGGGATAGCAGGTTTTGTCCGGAAAGGTCATAGCGTTCAAAAAGGTCTGCAGCGAACTCTTCAAAAGTTCCACAAAAGGCTCCTTGACCTTGTACTTGCGCGAACCACACAGGACTGAATGTTCCAGAATATGAGCAACACCGGAGCTATCGCTTGGCGGCGTACGGAAGCTTAGCCCGAAAACCTTGTTTTCATCTTCATTTGTGAGGGAAAGTATCCTGGCTCCGGTCCTGTCGTGCGTAAAAAGCCTGGCCAGGGAATTGATTTCCTTGATATTTTTTTCTTCGATCAGAGTGTATCCAGTTGTCAGCTGCACAGTTTTCCTCCAATAGCGCTTAAATTATCTTTATCATCTTAATACTTCTGCATAATAATATTCAGGCATAAACTCAAGCTTTGCCGGAGGTGATTTTTTAGTATATACTTTTTATTTTTCTGCATTCAGTCCTGCCCTGATGTCTCCCAAGAGGACTGCCTGTACTTGACTTAATCTATAGAATAAGACATTTTTTATATTTATTTTTTAAATACCATGTTTTAGGATAGCTCATAACAAAGGATTGTCATGACCAACTATAAAGATACCTTGAACCTGCCTCAGACCGGGTTTTCCATGCGGGCCAACCTTACAGCTAATGAGCCTTTAACACTAAAATTCTGGCAAAAAAAAGATGCCTACAGGCAGATGGTCCAGGCCAGCAACAATTGTCCACGCTACGTTCTGCATGACGGGCCCCCTTATGCCAATGGGCATATCCACATGGGAACAGCCATGAACAAGGTGCTCAAGGACATCATCGTC
This sequence comes from Desulfonatronospira sp., assembly GCA_007127015.1. Classification (GTDB taxonomy): domain Bacteria; phylum Desulfobacterota; class Desulfovibrionia; order Desulfovibrionales; family Desulfonatronovibrionaceae; genus Desulfonatronospira. The sequence goes on from SLAE01000021.1 coordinate 24,641, forward strand.
AAATCCAGAAACTTTCAAGGCTACCTTGCCGAATACGTCCCGGGCTGGGATTGTCACGGACTGCCCATTGAACACAAAGTTGCCCAGCAGCTAAGAGCCAAGAACAAGCAGGTGCCTCCTTTGACGCTTCGCCGGCTCTGCCGGGAATATGCTGAAAAATATCTGGATATCCAGCGCAATGAATTTAAGCGCCTGGGCGTTTTTGGAACATGGGATCACCCCTATCTGACAATGCACCCGGCCTATGAAGCAGCAATCGCCCGTGAGCTGGGCCGGTTCATGGAGAAGGGCCAGGTGGTACGGGGCAAAAAGCCCATCTACTGGTGTATGGATTGTCAGACCGCGCTTGCTGAAGCTGAGGTTGAATATGCTCTGCATACTTCACCTTCTATTTACGTATCCTTTCCCCTTGATGACTCAAGACTTCAAAATGTATTTCCCGAAGCCCAGCCGAACAGGACCTTCGCTCTCATCTGGACCACCACACCCTGGACACTGCCCGGCAACCAGGCTGTAGCTCTTCATCCGGACTTTGAATATTCTCTGGTTGAAGCGGATGGCAATTTTTATCTGCTGGCCAGTGATCTGGTGGAAAAAAACGCTTCTGATTTCGGGTGGAGTAAGGTTGTTGAGACGGGCAGAGCCAGGGGACGGGACCTTGAGGGCCTGAAAGCCCGGCACCCCTTCCTGGAGCGAAGCTCCCCATTAGTGCTGGCTGAATACGTAACCCTGGAAAGCGGAACAGGACTGGTGCACACAGCTCCGGGACATGGCCGTGAGGATTATGAGACTGGACTTAAATACGGACTGAAAGTGCTGTCACCTCTGAACGACAAGGGATGTTTTGACGCTTCCGTGTCCTTTCTGGCCGGAAAGAATGTCTTTGAGGCCAATTCACTGGTCATCTCCAGGCTCAAAGAGCTTGATCTTCTGCCTGGAGCAAAAAAGCAAAGCCATTCATATCCCCATTGCTGGCGCTGCAAGCAGCCGGTGATTTTCAGGGCCACCACCCAGTGGTTCATTGTCATGGATCAAAATGATCTTCGACGAAAGTCTCTGGAAGCTATCTTACATAATGTACAGTGGATACCTTCCTGGGGACGCGAACGTATCTATTCCATGATCGAGCAGCGTCCGGACTGGTGTATTTCCAGGCAGAGAAACTGGGGAGTGCCGATAATCGCCCTTCTTTGTTCAGGATGCGACTATGCCTACACTGAGCCTGACTGGATCTATTCCATAGTGCAGCGCTTTGAGACTCATGATCGAGGATGCGACTACTGGTTTGAGGCTGATATCCAGGAACTTGCTCCACAAGGGCTCATCTGTCCCCAATGCGGCTCAAAAAACTGGAGAAAAGAAACCGACATATTGGATGTATGGTTCGATTCCGGGACCAGTTTTGCCGCTGTTCTGGAAAAGCGCCAGGAATGCACTTTTCCTGCTGATATATATCTGGAAGGAACCGACCAGCACAGGGGATGGTTTCACAGTTCTCTGCTGGCAGCCGTGGGCACCAGAGCAACACCCCCATATAAAACAGTGCTGACCCATGGTTACGTAGTGGATGGAGAAGGGCGCAAGATGTCCAAATCCCTGGGCAACGTAGTTGCTCCTCAGGAGATCATCGACAAGTACGGTGCGGAAATCCTGCGCATATGGGTGGCTGCAGTGGATTATCAGGAAGATGTGCGCATTTCTGAAGAGATCCTGACCAGACTGGTTGATGCCTATCGCAGGATAAGAAACACCTGCCGCTTCATTTTGGGCAATCTGTTTGATTTCGATCCCGAAGAGGATATGGTGGTTTCTCAGGATATGAATTCCCTGGATCGTTACGCGCTGCACCTGGTTCTGGAGAAAGACAGGCTCATGGGCAAGGCTTTTGATCGTTTTGAATTCCACAAGGTCTATCACAGCCTGCACAATCTGTGCGTTCTTGAGCTTTCTTCTTTTTATCTGGATATCATTAAAGACCGACTGTACGTGTCAGCTCCTGCCAGCCCAGAGCGCAGATCAGCCCAGAGCGCTCTTTTCCAGATTCTGCAGGTGCTGATGAAAAATATGGCCCCGATTCTTAGCTTCACTGCAGAGGAGCTTTACCGGAATCTGCCTGAAGGGCTGAAAGGCGAGTCGGAGACCGTGTTTGGCTGGCGTCCCCAACTATTCGATATAAAAATTGACACTCAGGAAAAAGAACTCTGGGAGCTGGTCAAGGATGTGCGCCAGGAAGTCACCAAGGCTATAGAGCCATTGCGCAAATCCAAGGAACTTGGTCATTCTCTGGATGCCTGGGTGATACTGTACCTGGACGAGGATAAGCTGTCAGCACTGCAAAGTGTTGAAGAACAATTAAGAGATGTTTTCATTGTATCACGGGTGAATCTCAAACCTTTGAATCAGGCGGCGGAAAACGCCTTAAAAAGCAGTGAGGTGGAGGGCCTGACCATAGATGTGCTCAGGGCGCCAGGAGAAAAATGTCCCCGTTGCTGGGTTTACAGCCAGGAACTAGATGCGTCTTCTGCGGCAAACGGGGTTTGTCCAAGATGTGCCGGGGTTTTGTCTTTTATTGAATAACACGCTTATAACGTTTATCAGGTAAGGAAAAGAAATGGGTTACAAATATAAACTCGTCTTGTTTCTGGGTGTGACAATACTCATTTTGGATCAGATAACCAAACTCTGGATTGAAAGCAATTTTGTGCTGGGCGAAACAAGAACCGTAATTCCCGGTCTGTTCAACCTGGTCTTTGTGCTTAACAAAGGTGCTGCCTTTGGTTTTCTGGCTGATCTGGAGGGTAATCTCAGAACCTATTTTTTTATCGGTGCCACCGCGCTGGCGGTAGTGTTGATCATTTATCTGCTTAGAACCGTACACCGGAGGGATTATTACCTGTTCTCCGCATTGGGGCTTATACTGGGCGGTGCTCTGGGGAACATGATCGACCGCATCAGGCTGGGGATGGTCATCGATTTTCTTGATTTTCATCTTGGCAGTCATCACTGGCCTGCTTTCAATATTGCTGATGTAGCCATATCCATTGGAGCGATACTGCTTATAGTGTCTTTTTATAAGAAAAAGCGTTATGCAACCGATTCTGACTGAAATCGGCGGGATCAGCATCTATGCATTCGGGTTTTTCATGGCCGCTTCCTACCTGCTGGGTATGGCCTGGACTATACGCGAGGCAGGTCGAAAAGATCTGGACAGCAGTCTGGTCCTTGAGTTTGGTTTTTATGTACTTCTGGGAGGGCTGATAGGAGCAAGACTTTTTTTCTTGCTTTTGAATCCGGAAAGCATACCCGGCGGTCTTCAAGGCCTTATCAGATTTTGGGACGGCGGGCTCGTGTTTATCGGCGGAGCGCTTTCAGGTGTTTTGATTCTAATATTTTTCTTGAAAATAAAAAAGCAGGACATCCTGGTCTGGCTGGATTCCGCAGCTCCGGGGATTGCTCTTGGCCTTGTCCTTGGATGGGCGGGCTGTTTTGTTGCAGGCTGCGCCTTTGGAAGCCCAACCAACGTTCCCTGGGCGGTTACCTTCACACATCCGGATTCCATGGCTCCCCTTTATGTTCAGGTGCATCCCACCCAGATTTACTATTCTCTGGCTGCTCTGACAGTTTTCATATTGCTTACGGCCATTAAGAACATGCTGACTGCAAAAGGAAGTCTTGCAGGTCTTTTTATTATCCTGTATGCTTTTTTTAATTTTGGAATTGATTTTTTCCGGGCTGATCATCAGGCATTGCTGGGTTATTTAAGTTTTTCCCAGCTGGTTTTTGTGATGCTTGCGCCTGCAGGCCTGGCTCTCATGCTTGGAAGATCAAAGAGTTAAAATGATTTTTAAGGATTTTTATGTTTAAAATACCCGTAATCGAAGTAATCAGTACCAGCCCCTGGGCGCTTCTTTTGCTTGTTCTTCCCATCCTGCCTAATTTATGGGCAATCTTGCATATTTTTCGCTGCGACTTCAACACGGCCCAGGAAAAAATGGTCTGGATCGCTCTGGCGGTTTTCGTTCCCCTGCTGGGAGGAATTGCTTATCTTGTCCTGGGTCGCAGGAGAGGGGTCAAGGTGTCATGAAGGTAAAGATAATTCTGCTCTTCTGCGCGTCATTGGCGCTAAGTGCCTGTGTGACCAGTCAGGCGGACTTGGACCGGGTGAACACGAGGCTTGCTACTCTTGAGCGTCAGCAGCAGCATGAAAGACAAACCCAGGAACAGCAGTTAGCTGAGTACAGAGAGCACCTAGAGCTCAACCTTAGTGCCCTGGAGGAAAAAATCGACAAGACCGGCGGGCCTGTTCAAGCCACCCAGGCCAACCTGTGGGCTGAACTGGAATCAATCAGGGTTCAGGTGGCCACTTTAAGCGGGAATATGGGTGCTCTGGAGAGAAATGTTGCCCGGCTGGAAGGCGATGACCAGGATCTGCCCTCTGAACTGGACAGAATGGAACGCAAAATCCGCGAACTCGATCGCCTGCTGCAGGCTCTTGCCAGCAGAATGGGTGTCGATCTCGAAAAGGAATCTGAAGAGTTGCGCAGGGCGGAAGCTGCTGACGAAGCAGGAGAAGATGCCGGCACTGCACGGGTTTTATACCAGCGTGCACTGGATTCTTTTTTCGATAGAGAATATGAAACAGCTCAACTGCTCTGGGAAGAGTTCGCTGAGAATTTCCCGAATCATGATCTCATTGCCAATGCTTATTTCTGGCAGGGAGAAAGTTTTTACCAGCTGCAGGATTATGCGCAGGCAGTTCTGGCTTACCAGGAAGTGATCACCAGCTTTCCAGAAAGCAACAAACTGACCGCCAGCATGCTCAAGCAGGGCATGTCCTTTATTCATATGGACAGGACCGCGGCAGGAAAACTGGTTTTAAGCGAACTTATCGAAGACTATCCGGACAGTCCCGAGACCAAAAGAGCCCAGGCATTCATGTCCGAACACGAACTATAAATTTTCAGGATAATAAATCGTCATGCACACGGCAGAAGAATATTCCCGGATAATTTCACTGCATTTTTCCCCGGATGTAGTCCGCAAACCCATGATGTACAATCTGGCCAAGAAATTCGACCTGACCTTTAATATCCTCAAGGCCAGAATAAGCCCAAGGGAAGAGGGACATATGATCCTTGAGCTTTCCGGCAGCAATGCTGCCTTTAAGAAAGGCATATCCTATCTGCAGAAACACGGCATCAGCATCCAGGATGTCGCGCAGTCCATTACCAGAAATGAGAGTGCGTGTACCCATTGCGGGTTGTGCACGGCACTTTGTTTCAACAGGGCCCTGCATCTTGACCTGAAAAGCAGAAAGGTGGTTTTCAATGATGCCAAATGCACTGCCTGCAGCAACTGCGCCAGAATATGTCCTGTAGGGGCTATGCATGTTGAGGCTAATGAAGAATTCTAGCTAAACCGCGAAGGTTTCATGCCTAAACAACATTTTCGTATTAGAGATGTATGGTCCGATGTGCAGAGGCAAAGGTTAAGCATGTTTTTTGCATTGTGTTTAAAAAAGTCTCAAAAGGGTAAATAGTTAAAAATTTGACCTGCATTTGACTTGATTTGTTTCTCCATTGTCTTATTAGGTTCAATACAAGTTGGCAAAGCATATCAGTTTGAATGGATCGGTTAGCTGTGAGCTTTTTGCTTGACGTAGCGTCCATATAAGAAGATAAATGCGTTCGTGAAAGCCAGAGCTGAATTCTGCACTTTAACAGCAAAACGGGCTTTTTTGGTAACCTTAAATACGAAACTTGCCATATTGCAGCCTGTGAGCATAATCAAGTGACCGGTTTAATGTGTTTTACCAGCTGTAATGATTAACCTTATTTAAGCTTTTAAGGAGGCACGTATGATGTTGAAATCACTTTGTCGCACGAGTTTATTGTTTATTTGTGCCTTGGTGCTTTTTGGGGTGCAAAATGCCGTTGGTCAGGAAACCAGAACGGTTATTGAGCCCAGGGCTGACAATTTTATCTTTTATGTGGACAATTCCGGATCCATGATGCTCGATTACCAGGCCAAGGATGAAGATAAGATGGCAGTTGCCAAAGATCTTCTGCTGGCTCTTAATGAGGACCTTCCTGAACTGGATGCAGACTTCGGGGTGTTCACCTATGGACCTTTCGGAGTGTATCGCCCTGTGTCCCCTTATGAGCGTGCAGACATGGCCAGGGCGTTCCGGTCAATTCCTGATGAATTCGGAATTTTTGGCAGACGCACTCCAATGGGCGGCGATCTTGTCAGGGCGGATAATGAGTATATCTCCGGACTGCAGGGTGATATTGCCGTTATAGCGGTCACTGACGGAGAATCAAACATCGGACCCAGGCCCGGCGAAGTCATGCGGGATATGTATGCGCACTACGGAGACCGCATTTGTTTTCATTTCATAAGTCTGGCTCAGACCGAAAGAGAAGTCGGGCTGGTTGAAGATCTTTCCGGGATCAATCCTTGTTCGGTAACAATTCAGGCAGAAGATCTGCAGAAGGATTTTGCCCGGGCTGATTTTATCCGCGAAGTTTTTTACACTGAAAGGCAGGTTGCAGTGACTCCTCCGGTTGAACCGGAACCAATGCCTGTTCCAAGAGTGGAGCCTGAGCCGGAACCTGAAGAAGTAATAATTTTCTCCAATGTTCAGTTTGAGTTTGATCGTGCTGAGATACTGCCCGAATATGCTGAAATGCTCAGTGAGGCAGCCCGGCAGATCACGGAGCGCGAAGATCCCACTGTTATTGTTGAAGGACATACGTGCAACATCGGTCCGGCGGATTACAACATGGGTCTTTCTGAAAGAAGAGCCCAGGCTGTGGCGGACTTTCTTGTCGAACAAAATGTTGATCCCGAAGTAATTGAGACCGAGGCTTACGGTTTGACTCAGCCCCGGTTTGATAATGATACCAGGGAAGGACGCGCCTTGAACAGACGCGTGGAACTGCGACTGGAATAACTGAAGAACCGGCCCGGCAGACTCAGCTTGCCGGGCCTTATTTATTATGCGCAAAATATTTTTGGGCACATTTTTATTGATGTGCATGCATTTCTGGTACGTAGGACCTGCCGCAGCTGAAGAAATCCATATTCTAGACACGGATCATTACCTGCACGGTCATTTCAGCGATTTTGCCCGACAGCGCATTGATCTGCTCAACAACAATTATTCAGGAAGACCGGATAAGCTGCTCCTTGAGCAAAGGGGTGAAGCTTATGTAAGCAGCTATCGCCTGGCGGATCCTGCCTCTCTTGAAGTACTGGTCAGAAAGACCGGCTGTAAAACATCACCGTTTATCGGGGTCATGCGCTTTACCAAAAGGACGTTTGAAAGCAACGGAGGGTGCCCGGACAGCGCGCCTCAGGGTCCCTTCCAAGTGGTCCGCAAGCAACATGTGACCGAGATATTCAGGTATGATCAAAATCAATGGCGGTAGTCTGCAGGGGAATAAATGACCAAACTTGCAGTCCTGGGGGGAGGAAGCTGGGGAACCTCGCTGGCCGACATGCTGGCAGGCAAAGGCTACGATGTTGCCCTGTGGATCAGAGAACCCGAACTGGTCCGGGAAATTCGCATCAAGGGTGAAAACACCTGGTTTTTGCCGGAGGTCAAACTCAACTCCGGGCTTCAGGTCAGTGACGACCCACAGGAGGTCATGCGGGATGCAGATTACTTTCTTGTGGCCATACCCTCTCAGTTTATGCGTCAGGGGCTTGGTCAAGTAAAAGGTCTGTTTCCGGAAAGGCCTGTTGTTGTCTGTGCAAGCAAAGGCATAGAGCTGAGCACATTAAAGCCCATGTCCAAAGTGATCGAAGAGATCCTTGAAGACAAAGATCCCTGCTACGCCTCTCTTTCTGGTCCTTCATTTGCCCGCGAAGTCAGTCAGGGGCTGCCGACAGCAGTAAGTCTTGGATGTGCAGATATCGAACTGGGCCGAAAACTTCAGGACCTGATTTCCACGGATTATTTCAGAGTCTACGCCAACAGTGACTACAAAGGAGTTGAGCTGGGGGGGGCGCTGAAAAATATCATAGCCATAGCTACCGGTATTTCCGATGGCCTTTCATTCGGTCATAATGCCAGAGCAGCCTTGATCACCAGAGGACTGGCAGAGATAGCCCGCCTGGGAGTAGTACTTGGGGGGGAAGAAAGAACCTTCATGGGCCTTTCAGGGATGGGGGATCTGGTGCTTACCTGCACTGGTGATCTAAGCCGGAATCGTCAGGTGGGACTTAAGCTGGGTCAGGGTCAGACCCTGGATCAGATTTTGTCAGAATCAAGAAGCGTGGCTGAAGGAGTGAAAACCACAGAGTCTGTGCGGCATCTTTCTCTCAAAATCGGAGTGGATATGCCCATTACCGAACAGGTATTTCAAGTTTTGTTTAAGGGTAAGGATCCCGGGCATGGAGTAAAATCTTTAATGACCAGGGGTCTGAAGATGGAGTAATGTACGCAGTATTTTTTGCTTTAAAAAAACCTTTGTTTGAATTTTTATATAAATTTGCCGCGCTGCCAAAACTTGCCCTGATTACATGTCTGCTCTTGGTTCTTTTCGCATGCAAGGGGGAAATACCTCCTTTAGAGCGCAAAGATCACCCCCTGCCGCAGGATGCCGAAGTTTCCGAAGCCGAGCCGGGTATTTACGGAGGATTTCTGGTCACTGCGGAATCCCAGCAGCCCAGAACTTTCAACCCTCTGGTGGCTGAAGATGCTTATTCCAGCCAGGCTATCGGACGCTTCTTAAACGGTCTGACCACCTATCATCCCATTAAAGAGGAGGTGGTTCCGGAACTGGCCCGTTCCTGGGAAATATCTTCAGATCGCAAGAGCATTACCCTGCATCTTCGCCGGGGTGTTCTCTGGAGTGATGGAGAGCCCTTTACTGCCGCTGATGTAATCTTTACCTTCAAGGCTCTCTTCGATGAACGCTATCCCAACAGATATCAGGGACAATATATTATTGCCGGAGAACCCATAGGTTTTGAAAAGGTTGACCGGCACACAGTAAGATTCACCACAGCAAGAGCCTACTCCCCCTTTTTGTACGTCATAGGCTTCATCGGAATTCTGCCCAGGCATAAACTGATTGATGCTTACGAACAGGGCACGCTGCTGCAGGAATGGAGTGTGCGTACGGCCATGCATGAACCAGGCGAACTCGTAGGCACCGGACCGTTCAGAGTCCATTCCTTTAGGCCGGGTCAAAGGATCATATATGAACCCAATCCTCATTACTGGAGAGTGGACAGCAAGGGACAGAGACTGCCCTATGTGGATTACCTGATCACCAGATTTGTTCAGGACCGCAACACCTCTACGGTTCTTTTCGCTTCCGGCCAGATAGATGCTGCAGACATTGCTCCCGGAGATGTTGTCGGAGTAAGCAGGAATGCACCGCTGCACGGTTTCACCGTACATCACCGCGGGCCTGCCACAGGCATCAGGTACTTGTGGTTCAATCAAAAACCAGGGGTAAATGAGGACGGCCGGCCATATGTTGAGCCCCACAAACTGGAATGGTTCACCAATAAATATTTCAGGCAGGCCATACTGCACGGCTTCAACCGCGAAGGGCTGATTCAAAGCGTATATTTCGGCAGGGCCGAGCTTTTGCACTCGATTATCAGCCCGGCCAATCAGCGCTGGCATAATCCGGAAGTTCCCAAATTTCCGTATGATCCGGGCAGAGCGATTGAGCTGCTTGAGGGACAGGGATTTGAATTCAGGGAAGGCGGCCAGCTTTATGATAAGCATGGCAATCCGGTAATTTTTGATGTATATGCTTCTGAAGGTGACGACATCACTCCCCAGATCATGTCCACTTTCAGGGAAAACATGCGGGATCTGGGAATCCGGGTCAGGGTCAGATATCTGGATTTCGGCACACTGGTGGCCCGCATCAGCAGGCATTTTGAGTATGAGGCCGCCATGATGGGATTTACAGGAGGGGCGGACCCGTCAGGAGGAAGAGCCATTTATTTAAGCTCAGGGCGTCTTCATCTGTGGAATCCGGAGCAGGAAGAACCTCAGACTGAATGGGAGGCAAAGGTGGATGAGCTTGTCTATGCCTCGGAAGAGACCTTTGATCTGGAAGAAAGAGTAGATTACGTGCACCGCATGCAGGAAATTTTTTCAGAGCAGTTGCCGCTGCTTTATCTGCTCACTCCCCATGCCTATGCGGGACTCAAGGACAAGTGGCAAAACGTGCATATTCCAGCCATGGGCTCAGTGATCTGGAATGTCGACGAACTTTATCTTGACCGGGAACTTTGATGCTGGCTTTTATAATCAGGCGTATCCTGTCCGCTTTTCCTCTTCTGTTCGGCATATCCGTTCTGGTGTTCATACTCATGGCTGTGGCTCCGGGAGATTTTCTGGATGTAGCCCGCAGTCAGGAGGATATTCCTGCGGAATACATAGAGCGCATGGAGCAGGAATTCGCTCTCGGAGAGCCCTGGCATACCAGATACTTTATCTGGGTTGGCAATGTGGTGCAGGGCAACCTCGGAGAATCCTGGATTTACCGGGTACCGGTTACCGAGCTTTTGTGGCAGCGAATTCCCGCAACTCTGGTCCTGTCCGCTCTTTCCATACTTTTTGCCCTGTGCCTGGCCATTCCTCTCGGAGTGCTGGCAGCAATATACAAGGATTCCATCTTTGATCGCATCAGTTCCATGTTCGCCTATGCCGCCCTGTCCATTCCTGAATTCTTTCTGGCCCTGCTGGCGGTGATGTTTGCCGCACAGACCGGACTTTTTCCCACCGGGGGGTTAAGTTCTGTTGAACATGAGTTCATGTCTTTCTGGGGACGCCTGGCTGACTACGCCCACCATCTGGTTCTTCCGACCATTGTGCTGGGCATGGGCAGCGTGGCCAGCTACATGCGTATTATGCGAGCAAATTTTCTTGATTACATCCGCTCTGACTTTGTGACCACAGCCAGGGCCAAGGGTGTTCCAGAAGGCCGGATAATGTTTCTGCACGTTCTGCGCAACGCAATTAATCCATTGGTGAGCGGCTCCGGCTTCATTCTGGCCACCCTGCTCTCGGGTTCCATTCTGGTTGAAAACGTGATGAACTACCCGGGGCTTGGTCAGCTGATATTTGAAGCGCTCATGCGTCAGGATGAATTCGTGGTTGTAGCCGCGGTGCTTATGGGCTGTGTCATGCTCATGCTGGGCAATCTGATTGCAGACCTCCTTCTGGCCTGGTCTGACCCCAGAATCAGGCTTGAGAAGAATTAGAGCCCATGATCAGACATCTGTTCAAGGAAATTGCACGCCGTCCCCTTGGAGTGGTCTGCCTGACAATTTTAGGGATCTTGTACCTGTGTACGATATTTTCCCAGTTTCTGGCTCCTTATCTGCCCACAGATCAGGATCTGAACAACGCCTACCATCCGCCCACCAGAATTTTGATGGTTGAATGGCGTCCACATGTGCAGGTATATGAACAGGTAGATCCTTCAGCAGCCAGATACGAACCTGTAGAAGGCGCAACCGTTCCTGTGAGCTTTTTTTCCTCCGGAGCGCAGTACCGTCTGTGGGGTATTATTCCTGCTGATATTCGACTTTTCCAGGTTGAAGAACCACACAGGATATATCTTTTAGGCAGCGACGGAACCGGAAGAGATGTCTTTTCCCGCCTTCTCTACGGAGCCCAGGTCTCCCTGAGCATTGGTTTTATCGGGATCTGCATCACCATGACCCTGGGGTTCATTGTAGGAGGAGTAGCCGGATATTTCGGAGGCAGGGTGGACTTTGCAGCCATGCGCCTGGTGGAATTCATCATAGCCGTGCCTTCGCTTTACCTGCTTATCGCCCTGAGAGGGGCGCTGGCCGAATATTTTGAACCTGAACAGATGTACCTGGTCATTGTGATCATCCTCTCCCTTATCGGCTGGGCCGGAGCGGCAAGAATCATAAGAGGCATGGCCCTGTCCCTGCGTCAGCGCCCCTTTGTTCTGGCTGCCGAAGTCATGGGGCAGAGCAGCTTCAGGATTTTATTCAAACATTTTCTACCCAACCTGGCCAGTTATCTTCTGGTTGCGGCAACTCTCAGCATTCCGGCCTATATTCTTGCTGAAGCCGCGCTTAGTTTTCTGGGTCTGGGCATTCAGGAGCCCGGCACTTCCTGGGGGCTGATGCTGCAGCAGGCTCAGGAACTCAAGGTGTTCACATTGAATCTGTGGTGGCTGCTCCTTCCGGGAGCAGCGATTTTCATTACGGTGATTACTTTTAATGTTCTGGGGGATGTGCTTCGCGATATCGTTGATCCCAGGCAGCAGATGGTTAAGCGCTGATCAAAAAATTCTAAACTTTCAACATTCAAGGTTTAAGTATTTTTTCGGAGTTGATCACATGCTTTCTTATAACAATTTAAAAAGATTATACATCCAAACCAATGCAAAAGATCAAAGAGTACCATAATGTCCGCCTCTCAAGGAGATAAATTGCTGGAGGTGCACAATTTGTGCATTGACTTTGAGGCCCACGGGGAAGTGCACAAAGCCGTGCAGGACATTTCATTTTCCATAGATAAGGGTCAGGTTCTTGCCGTGGTAGGAGAAAGCGGCAGCGGCAAGAGCGTCACCGGACTCTCCCTGACCGGGCTTCTTCCGCCGCCTCCGGTGTGCCGTGTACAGGGGCAGGTGCTCTATCAAAGCAAAGACCTGCTGCAATGCTCCTCAAAAGAACTGCGAAAATATCGGGGAAGGCATATTGCTTATATCTTTCAGGAACCTGGCACGGCATTAAATCCTGTATTCACCATAGGCTATCAGCTGGCTGAAGCTATAAGGCTGCACAGGCCGGAGGTAAAAGACATCCGCAAGGAAATCATCAAGGCTCTGGACATGGTGCACATACATCAGCCAGAAACGCGTTTTCAGGATTATCCTCATCAACTTAGCGGGGGCATGCAGCAAAGGGTGATGATCGCCATGGCGCTGGCCTGCAGACCCAGACTTCTGATTGCGGACGAGCCGACAACAGCCCTGGATGTTACTATTCAGGCCCAGATCATGGATCTGTTGAAGGAGATCAGGGATAAGCTGGGCATGTCCATTATTCTCATCACGCACAATTTCGGCATTGTTTCCGGTTTTGCGCACCATGTCGCGGTCATGCTGAGAGGCAGGATCGTTGAGCAGGGTGATGCTCTTCAAATTATGAAAAACCCCGCACACCCTTACACCAGGGCTCTCATCGGGTGTATCCCCCTGTTGGGCAGAAAGCTGCGCCGTCTGCCTACAATAGAGTCCGAATATGAGCGCATATCAACTGTTAGTTCTGATAATGCATAACAAGCCTGATGCAAATATGAACAGCTCAGTAATGGCCCCGGGAAAAAGCAGGAATTTCAATTCCTCTCCTGAAAGAACCAAGCCGTTGCTCGAGGTTAAAAACCTCAAGGTTTATTACCCTGTGCATGGAGGTTTACTAAGACGCATCAGAGGCTACGTGCGTGCTGTTGATGATGTCTCTTTTAATGTCCCTCCCGGCAGCACGGTGGGCCTTGTGGGAGAAAGCGGCAGCGGCAAAACCACCATTGGACGCTGCCTGGTCAGACTGATCCGGCCCACAGCCGGAAGTATCCGCTATCTGGGGAATGAAACCGGTTCGCTGAGCAAAAAGAATTTCTTCCCCTACCGTAAAAAGATTCAGATGATTTTCCAGGATCCATTCAACTCGCTTAACCCGCGTATGAGTGTGGAACAGATACTGGGAGAACCCTTGAGCATTCATTTTCCTCAGATGAACATCGAGCACAGACGGGACAGGGCAGCCGAACTGCTCAGCCAGGTGGGACTTAAACCTGATCATCTCAGGCGCTACCCACACCAGTTCAGCGGAGGGCAGAGGCAGCGCATAGGCATTGCCCGGGCGCTCGCTGTAGAGCCTGAATTCATAATTTGCGACGAGCCGGTCAGCGCCCTGGATGTCTCAGTCCAGGCGACCATAATCAATCTGCTTCAGGATCTGCAGGAGGAGCTTGGGCTGACCTATCTGTTCATCGCCCATGATCTGGCCATAGTCGAACACATCAGCAATTACGTGCTGGTAATGAACAGGGGAAAAATTGTGGAACAGGCCAGTGCAGAAGACATCTATCGCAGCCCAAAGCATACCTATACCAAAAAACTGCTTGAGGCAGTCCCCAGGCTTTAAATTAAAAAGTTTTTGAAGAAGACAGGTTAGCCTCAAAGACACAATCAGCCGGAGATTAATCAGGTTCTATTCATCCTCTTTACCTTTGAAGACTCAATTTTATGCGGAAGTCTGTTTAATACTCCATGAGATTATTTAAGAAGTCCTGTTTCATCTTTGCATCTATGACCGGTTTATAGTAAAGAAAAAAAATGCACGCTTCTTTCACTCATTGCAGCCTGCATTTTATCTTTTTAAACAGGCTCATGTGCCTGTAGTGAAATTTCAATTGACCAGCTGTTTTAGTGACAGCTATCAAGGCAAAAGAATATGCTCGAGTTATTGCGGATAAAAAATCTGGCTTTGATCCAAGATATGGAGCTGGAGTTTCATTCCGGGCTTAATGTGCTGACCGGGGAATCAGGAGCAGGCAAAACATTTATTATGAAGGCCCTGGATTTTCTTCTGGGTGAAAAGATGTCCACGACCATGATCCGCCCGGGGCATGACAAGGCCGTGGTGGAGGGAATCTTCGTTCTGGATGAAAAGGAATATGTACTTAAAAGGGAGCTGGCTTACGTTTCCGGGAGAAGCCGCTTTTACCTCAACGACTCATTAAGTTCTCTTGATACCATCCAATCTTTAAGAGAAAGACTTTTAATCCACACCAGCCAGCACGGCCAGCAAAAATTGTTGAAGCCCGGACAGCATATCCGGATTGTGGATGCTTTTCTTGAAGATTTTTCACTGCTTACGGCAAAAGACGAGGTTTTGAACAGTCTGCAGAAGTTGCTGGATCGAAAGGTGGAAATTCAAAAAAAACTG
>SLAE01000183.1 GCA_007127015.1 Desulfonatronospira sp.
TAGGTTATGTATACAAGGTATCCATCCCGGGCCAGTCGTAAGGCACAGGCGCGGCCAATACCGCGTGATCCGCCGGTGACCAGGGCGGTTTTGGGCAATTCACTCATATCCGGCTCACTTGGGTTTAATGGTTTAATACTGCACCAGTGCGGAGCCCCAGGTAAAGCCGCCGCCGAAAGCAACCATCAGGACAAGGTCCCCGGCTTTGATCCGCTTCAGCTGTATGGCTTCACCCAGAGCAATGGGTACGGAAGCCGCGGAAGTATTTCCGTATTTCTGGACGTTAACGAATAAATTATCAGGGTCAAGGTTCATTTTCTTTGCCAGGGCGTCAATGATGCGGATGTTGGCCTGATGTGGAATGACCAGGTTGACATCCTCAGGGCGCAAATTGTTTCTCTCCAAAATTTCCATGCTGACGTTGAACATGGATCTTACCGCGTGCTTGAACACTTCCCGGCCTTCCATCTGTATAAAAAAATTTTCGCTCACCATCTGTCCCAGTCTTAAAGGGTAAGCCGAACCTCCTCCCTTGACCGTAAGCAGTTCTCCAAGTGATCCGTCGGCTTTCAGGCATACGTCCGTGAGGTTTCCGCACAGCTCATGTCCTGGAGGTCTGGATCCGGATAAGACAGCCGCTCCCGCACCGTCACCGAAGAGTACGCTGGTGCTTCTGTCCTTAATATTCACTCTCGAGGTCAGCACCTCGGAAGCCACCACAAGAACGTTGGCATCCTCCGACAGGGCGCAAAGTCCCCGCGCCACTTCCAGTCCGTAGATAAAACCGGTGCAGGCCGTATTAATATCCATTGCGGCAATGTTTCTTTGCCCCAGTTTTTCCAGGAGCACACAGGCCGCATTGGGAATATGAGTGTCCGGGGTGAAGGTGGTCATCAGCACATGCGTAAGTTGCTGAGGAGTCAGGCCGGCTTCATGCAGAGCCTGAACCGCGGCCTGGTAACCCAGGTCGGAACAGGCCTGTCCGGTGCTGATGTGCCTTTGCTTGATCCCGGTCCGTGTGGTTATCCATTCATCCGAGGTGTCCACCAGGCTCTCAAAGTCATGGTTGGTCATGACTTTTTCCGGAAGATGAAAGCCGCATCCTGTAAGAAAGCTGTTGTTTTGTTTCATTGAGCAATTTTTTCAGGGGTCTTCCGGGCAACCTGAAACCGGGCGCAGCCGCGGGAAATCTTTTGGCTGCTTTGCCGGTTCTTTACGTCTGAGAATACACGGATCCAAGGGAATTGATAATACCTGGTCAAAAAACTGATCACAATCCCGATGTTCTTAATTAACCTGATGATTGTCTGCCGGGCAGCGTCTTCTTGCCGAAAAGGCTTAGTTCCTGATTGGCGCCGAGACCTGCTATGAGGTGTTCATTGGCCTGATTGCGGATGAATTCTCCAGCCATGATTACCGCGTTGGTTATGGCCTTGGAATTCGAAGAACCGTGGCAGACTATGCCTATGCCGTTCAGACCCAGCAGAGGCGCACCTCCGTATTCGGCGTAATCTATATGTCTGCCGAATCTTTTTAGAGCTTTTATTCCCAGAAGAAAACCGAGTCTGGCCAGCAGACTTTTCTTAACCTCGGCCTTAAGCGTTCTGCTGAGTGATACAGCAAGTCCTTCCATGAGCTTTAAAGCTATATTGCCAACGAAGCCGTCACATACCACCACATCGGCTTTTCCGGTGAAAAAATCGCGGCCTTCGACATTTCCCACAAAATTCAAGGAGGACATCTTTAACATCTTGATGGTTTCCAGAACCAGCTTGTTGCCCTTTCCCTCCTCTTCGCCAATGGTCAGCACCCCAACCTTGGGGTTTTTTATATGCAGCACGTTCCTTGCGAAAACCTCGGCCATCAAGCCGAATTGCACCAGATGGTAGGGCTTGCATTCCACATTGGCCCCGACATCCACCAGGACCAGGGGGTCCTTTTTCTCTGTGGGAAGTATGGAAGCCAGCGCGGGACGCTCAATGCCTTTGATCCTGCCCAGGGTAAACATGCCGCAGGCCAGGGTGGCACCGGAATTACCGGCGCTTACTACTCCGTGGGCCCTGTTTTCCCGTACTTCCTTGAAGCAGGCCTGAATGGAAGAATTCTTCTTGCGCCGCAGGGCCTCTGAGGGCTTATCATTCATGCCCACCACCTCAGGAGCGTGAACGATTTCCACATGAACGCCGTTTTTCTTTTCCCGGCTCAGGACCTTTTCTATACTTTCCTGGTCGCCGACCAGAACCAGGCCCAGACTTTCCTGTCTCGCCGCATGCAATGCGCCGGGGACGACCACTTCAGGACCGGAGTCTCCGCCCATGGCATCCACGGCTATTCTGGGATTAGCTTGCTGCATCCTGTGTAGGCTTTAAGTATTGACGGCTCTTGTAAGTGCCGCACTGAGGACAGACTTTATGGGGCAGGGCAGCTTCCCCGCAGTCGCAATAGATGAAGTTGGGAGTCGGAATGCGGTCATGCGACCGGCGCATGCCTTTTTTCGATCTGGATGTCTTTTTCTTGGGCAAAGCCATGATCAACCTCGTTTTCGGTTTATTTTCAAGTTGCGAAGCACGGCAAGTCTGGGGTCGAGGTTTTCTTCCACGCAAACGCACATGCCGTGATTGATGTTTTCCCCACACCCCGAGCATAGACCGAGGCAGTCCCTCGTGCACAGAGGTTTGTCGGGCAGAGCCAGAACAAAATGTTCCCAGGCCAGTTGTTCAGGGCTGAACCACCACTTGCCGTTTTCCTGCTTTATGGGTCGCTGGCGGGGCAGTTCTTCAGGGCCAACAGTAAAACTTTCGTAAACATCAATGCTGTAATCAATATCCACCAGTCCAGGCTCAAGGCAGCGCGAACAGCTTAAAGCGATCTGCCCCTGAACCCGTCCCCGAAAGTATACTCCATCCTGCTGGGGCAAAACCTCCAGGGAAGTGATAAGGCTTTTGCGCGCTTTGCAGTCGAGAGCAAAGCGATCCCAGAGCAGCAGCCATTTGGAATCATCTTCAAAATACAGTTTTTGTCCCTCATCCGGAATATCGGATAAGGACAACCAATCCATTAATAACATAGTATACTCAAATATATTTTAATATCTTTTATTTCAGGTTTATGTCAAGATTTTACTCTTGCCATTTTTTCTGCAAAGGGTTAATTTCTTTTTTTTGCTTTTTGACCGGTAAAGATTGCAGAGTCATCACGTGAACTGAATCTTATAAGTTTTTTAACCTTAAATGTAAACCTCAGATAAAATTTTTTTGATCAGCCGGAGGTAATTTAAATGACCAAAGAATGCCAGATTTGCGGTAAAAAACCCCGCACCGGAAACAATGTCAGTCACGCAAACAATCACACCAAAAGGCGTTTTCTGCCCAATCTTCGCAGAGTCAGAGCTCAGCTGCCGCAGGGAAGGGTGCAGAAGATAAAGGTCTGCGCCAGATGTCTGCGTTCAGGAGCAGTGGTCAAACCCATGGCTTCATCCCTTTAAGCCGCAGCTTTTGCGAAGTAGCAAAAGGAGCAGCATAATGCAGAGCAGAATCGCCGAAATACTCAACCTCAAATACAGGCCCCTGGCTCTCATCTGGGACGGTGAAAAACCCGAGGGAGCGATTGAGTTTAAGCCCGGCCGCTGGAACTGTGTCATGTTTGCTTTTGCCAATGTGGTTAAAGGTAAGACGGCCGCGTTCAGCAGGCAGACCTACGGCTGCTGGGGCGGAGGAGTAGGTCTTGGCTTTGGAAACTGCTATACTGATTTCCCGGGCGGTGAGGAGTGCTTTCACGGCTTTTTATCCAGCGGAAACAAATATTCCGACAAAGGTCGCGCGGTAGGTGAGAAACTCAAAGAGGCGGGCCTTACCGAATTTTATGACGACTTCATGGAAGGTGAACGTTACATTAAAGGACCGGAACAGGTAAGAGCTTTTGTTGAAAATCTGCCTATCACCGACATTCCGGCCGAGTATGTGCTTTTAAAGCCGCTGGACCAGATTGATGACCCCTCACAGGTCAAGACCATAACATTTCTGGTCAACCCCGACCAGCTTTGCGCTCTGGTGGTTCTGGCCAACTATGCGCGTGAAACCTACGACAACGTTACCATCCCTTTTGCCGCGGGCTGCCAGGCAATAGGCATTCTGCCCTATGCCGAGGCAGAGAGGGATCGGCCCCGGGCAGTGGTGGGCCTTATGGATCCTTCCACGCGCAAACATCTGCGCAGGCTGCTGGACAGGGATCAGATGTCCTTTTCCATGCCTTTGTCTCTTTTTCAGGAAATGGAGGCCAATGTTGAGGAAAGCTTTCTGTTCAGAAAAACCTGGAA
>SLAE01000053.1 GCA_007127015.1 Desulfonatronospira sp.
TGAAATATCTTGGAGATCCGACCCTGAATCGCATGGATGACGCAGCCTTTATTGAGAATATCAGCGGGCCCCTGGCCATGAGTACGGACACGTTCACCATTTATCCTCTTTTCTTTCCGGGTGGAGACATGGGTTCGCTGGCCGTGCACGGCACAGTCAACGATGTGGCCATGCTGGGAGCTGAGCCTGAGTATCTGAGCTGCGCCTTTCTTCTGGAGGAGGGACTGGATATGCAGGATCTGGAAAAAATTGTCATATCGATGTCCGAAGCCGCCGGAAACTGCGGTGTGAGGGTGGTTACCGGGGACACCAAGGTGGTTCCCCGCGGCGCCGCGGACAAAATGTTCATCAATACCACGGGCATCGGCCGGATAATTGCCGATCCCGCTCCTTCAGGGTCAAGGGCTGAACCCGGTGACGCCGTAATTATAAGCGGCACCCTGGGCGATCATGGGCTGGCTGTTTTAGCTCACAGGCAGGGCCTTTCTTTTGAAACCGATATAATAAGCGACAGCAGGGCTCTTAACGGCCTTACCTGTAAACTCATCCGGGAGGTGGGCAGCGTACATGTCCTTCGCGACCCTACAAGAGGCGGGCTGGCCACCACTTTGAATGAGATTGCCTCGCAATCCGGGATGGAAATTCTTGTACATGAGGAGAAGATACCTGTTCACCAGGAGGTACAGGCCGGCTGTTCCTTTCTGGGGCTCGATCCTTTATATCTGGCAAATGAAGGCAAATTTATCTGCATCCTGCCGGAAGCTCTGACGGATAAGGCTCTGGAACTGATGCGCTCTCATCCGGCAGGCAGGGACGCTGCATTGGTCGGTCATGTGTGCGAAGGCCACCGGGGCAGGGTGATTTTGAAAACCCCTCTTGGGGGCCACAGGCTTCTGGATATGCTTGAAGGTGAACAGTTGCCCAGGATCTGCTGAAGCATTACAAGATAATTTTAATAGATCGATATAGTTTGATTATTTCTAAAAGTTAAAGTTAAACTTTATGGATTAGGCGATGCTTAACTGGCCGGAACTGGGAAAAGTTTTCATAATTGTCGGTGTTCTGCTGACAATGCTGGGCTTCTTTTTTCTGTTCAAGGATAAACTCCCCTTTGCTCCCGGACGTCTTCCGGGAGATATTGTCATCAAGCGCGATAACTTTACTTTTTATTTCCCTCTTGGCACCTGTATTCTGCTGAGCGTAATCCTGTCGCTGATTTTTTTTCTGTGGCGCAGATAAAGGATTTCAACATGGACATCATGCATAAGATGACTGGCAGGGAAGTTTTTGATCGTCTGCCCGGGATCAAGGTTCTTGGCGTTGGAGCAAGCCCGAGAAAGAATGGGAACTCCGATGTCCTTTTAAAGTACATTCTCAAGGGAATAAATGAAGATGGAACTGCTGCGAACATGATCCAGTTGAGGGACCTGAAATTTGATCCCTGCATCGGATGTGAGAAGTGCAGAAAGGATAAGATCTGCACCGGCCTTACAGACGCAATGACCCTTACATATCCGCTTGTATATCAGTCCCGGGGGCTGGCGCTGGTATCGCCGACGCACAATTACAATATCACCGCCTGGATGAAAGCCTTTATCGACCGTTTGTACTGCTTTTACGATTTTGAGAACACCCGGCCCAGAGCGTGGTCGAGCAGGCTGGCGGATCAGGGCCGCAAAGCGGTTCTGGCTGCTGTCGCCGAACAGGAAGATGAATTCGACATGGGTTTTACCCTGGAGGCCATGCGCAGACCTCTGCAGTCTGCGGGCTATGAGATTGTGGGCGTGCTGCCGGTATACGGCATCTTTGACAGAGGAGGGGTCAAAAAGAATGAAGACGTACTGCTGGCGGCCGGGAAGCTGGGCACTGAACTTTCAAGGGCTTTGCAGTCATAAGTATTTCTGAAGTTAACTGATCCTTCCTCCGAGATTGATCCAGGAGGTTCTAGTGTCAGTAAATCGCATCCCTCCCGAATCCATTTCAAATTAATTCAGGGCATGAATTCTTTCTAATCCACAGATAATTTGATGACTTAAAGTTGAATGATATTCAACAGACCTGCATGTCCAGACCTCCGGCAATAGAGTTAAACAGTCTTGCCGTGAAAGAAGACTCTGCTGTTTCATAAAGCATGAAATTGATTCAACCTGTGTGATCAGACCGATAAGCTGCCTGAATGTTTCATCAGGTCTTTGCAAAGCAGGATTCCGGGATTAAATAATATATTTATGACTTATGAAAATATAGATCGAGGCAAATACTTTTTTTCCTGGAATGATTCAATCAGGCATGTAAACAAATCTGAATGGGACGCGCTTACCAGGAACTTGTCAACGCCGTTTCTAAACTGGGACTGGCTGCTCCTGCTTGAGGAGTCCGGTTCCGCCTCAGCCGACACAGGCTGGCAGCCTCAGCACCTGACTGTATACAGATCAGGAAAACTGGCTGGCGCAGCCCCTCTGTTCATTAAGACACACAGCAAAGGTGAGTTCGTATTTGATCAGATGCTTGCTCATCTTGCTTCCAGGTTCAACCTTAACTACTATCCCAAGCTGGTGGGCATGAGTCCGTTTACACCGATCGGAGCCTACCAGTTTCTTCTAGCTGCAGATGAGGATCAGATTCAACTAATCGCTCGCATGCAGAAAGAGATTGACCGTTTCTGCAGGACAAACCGTCTCTCCGGCTGTCATTATCATTTTGTAGATCAAAACTGGATCAGTAAAATCAAGGACCTGGGCTTTATGACCTGGATCCATCCAGGTTATGTCTGGAAAAACCAGGGCTTTGACAGCTTTGAAGATTTTCTGTCTGGATTCAGATCCTGCAGGCGCAAAAATATCAGGAGGGAGCGCAAATACCTTTCTGAACAGGGCATAAAAATAGAAGCTTTGAATGGTGATGAAATCAAGGAAAGCCATCTTTTCTGGATGTACAGGTATTATCTGCAGACCAACCAGAAGTATTTTCCCTGGGGCTGCAAATATCTGACTCTTGATTTTTTCCTTGGACTGCCCCCGGATCTGAAACGCCATATTCTGCTTTTTGCTGCTTATAAGGAAGGTAAAAAGCAGCCTCTGGGGATGTCCATGCTCGTCTTTAAAGATGGACAACTGTTCGGCAGATACTGGGGAGGAGAGGAAAAAATATCCTTTCTGCACTTTAACCTATGCTATTATTCGCCAATAGAGTGGGCTATCCAGAGCCGGATTCAAAATTTCGATCCAGGCATGGGCGGAGAGCACAAACTGCACCGGGGCTTCAATCTGGTACCCAATTACAGTATCCATAAAAAATATACACCTGAACTGCAGCACATGCTGGCCCTTTATCTTAAGGAAGTAAATCCATATGAGAACCATACCCTGCCCAATTTTCAGACATGAAATATGTTCTTAGAGTATGATTAAATGTTTGAATCGAGGAGAATTTATGCTGGTCAAACAATTAAAAACAGGCAACATGGACAATTTCAGCTATATCCTTGGCTGCAAAAACACTAAAAAGGCAGCGGTTATTGATCCTGGTGCGGATGCCGAATTTATTCTGAAGGAAATTAAAAAAATGGAGCTGGTTTTAGAGTACATTCTGCTTACTCATTTTCATTATGATCATACTGACATGGCCTCAAATCTGAAGAAGCAAACAGGAGCCAATGTGGCCATGCACGAAGAGGATGTTCCTTACTACAATAAGGATGTGGACATTGTTCTTCAGGACAGAGATGTTCTGGAACTTGGAGATGTCTTTGTAGAAGTTATGCATACACCCGGCCATACTCCGGGCGGAGTCTGCTATTATGCGGGGGGCATGATTTTTACCGGCGACACTTTATTTGTGCGTGACAGCGGACGCACTGACTTCCCATACAGTCACAGACCCACTCTTGGCGCCTCAATTCGCAGGATCATGGAACTGCCTGAAGAAACTGAAGTAATGCCGGGACATGATTACGGACCAACTCCAACCTCTACCCTGCTTGAAGAAAAACGAACCAATATCAACGCCGTAGAGTACGGATTTAAAAAAATCGATTAGTGAAAAGCCTGCAAAAAGTCTTTTTGCAGCACCTGGCTTCTGAATTCAAGGTCAGGGATCAGTAAAAGCAAATAAGCATCCAGTGTGGAATTAATTATAATTAGAGCACATGGCTTTTGCTGATACGAATAATTACAATAAAGCTTCCAGCTCTTTACTGCCTTTTGGCTCATTATGTGCCGCACACTTGACCAGCATATAAAAATGCCTGCCAGGACGGCGTATTTCCTCCTCTTGTCCAGAACCATGTCACAAATTTAAGATTTCTCAA
>SLAE01000097.1 GCA_007127015.1 Desulfonatronospira sp.
AGCGCTGGCGCTCCTCGAAGGCCATGAGCGACGCTGCGTCGCCCCCCTCGGGGGCGAGGCGTGCGGGGCAGCGAACCATCTCCCACGCCGGCGTCACCACCGGGATCTCGGCGTCGGGCCATGTCTGGGCGGACGCGGTACCGAGCAGGACGAGGGCTACGATGAAGAGCACACAGGACGAGCGTGCGCGGTGAGGCGACCGTGCGCTCGAAGTGAGCGATGGGACGAGAACCATGTCGTCACCGTCGCACGACATCGCATCGTGCGACGCGGTCCCTGGACACGAAGCCGTCAGCGCGTGCGCGGGTCGAGCGCGTCGCGTAGGCCGTCGCCGAGCAGGTTGAAGCCGGTCACGAGCAGGACGATGGCGAGACCCGGGAAGACGGACGTCCACCAACGGCCGAGGATCACCTGGTTGCGTCCCTCGTTGATCATCGCGCCCCATTCGGGTGTGGGCGGCTGCGCGCCGAGTCCGATGAAGCCGAGGCCGGCCGCGAGCAGGATGGTGAAGCCCATGCCGAGCGTGCCTCGGATGACGATGGGGGCGAGGATCGCCGGGAGGATGGCGCGCAGGAGGAGGCGGTGATGCGGCGCGCCGAGGGCTCGAGCGGCCTCGACGTAGACCTCCGACGAGGCGGCGAGGGTGGAGGCGTACGCGATGCGTGCGTACCCGGCGATCCCCACGATCGCCACAGCGAGGATCGCGTTGTTCAGGCTGGGTCCCAGAACGGCTGCCAGCGTCATCGCCAGCAAAATGTTCGGGAAGGCCAGGAGCAGGTCCATCAGGCGCATGATCACCGTGTCGGACCAGCCACGGAAGTACCCGGCCAGCATCCCCAGCGGCGTCCCGACGCCGGCGGCGAGGGCCACCGCCAGCACCGCGATCAACAGGTCGTAGCGGGCGCCGTGGAGCACGCGAGTCAGCACATCGCGGCCGTACTGATCGGTGCCGAAGGGATGGGTCATCGACGGCGGCTGGAAGCGCGACGGGATGTCGAGCCGGATCGGGTCGTAGGGGGTCAGCACCGGCGCGAAGATGGCCGCCAGCACCATGAGCGCCACGATGCCTCCACCCATCACGAGCGACGAGTTCAGCCGGAAGCCGCGCCGTGACGAATGCGGAAGCGTGACCGCGAGTTCGCTAGCCATAGTGGATCCGCGGATCGATGAAGGCGTTGAGGATGTCGACGAACAGGTTGATGAGGGCGAACACCACCGCGATCAACAGCGTGGCGCCGATGACGGCGTTGTAGTCGAGCGCGTTGATGGCGTTGATGTAGTACAGCCCGACGCCGGGCCAGGCGAACACCGCCTCCACCAGCACGTTGCCGCCGAGCAGGTAGCCGATCTGGATGCTCACCACGGTGATCGTCGGGATGATCGCGTTGCGCAGCGCGTGCTTGAAGAACACTCGGCTCGCCGGCAGGCCCTTCGAGCGACCGGTGCGGACGTAGTCCTTGCCGAGCTCCTCGAGCATCCCCGCGCGGAGCATGCGGATGATCACGGCGATCAGACCGAGCGCCACGGTGATCGCTGGTGCCGCGAGTTGCCCCAGCGCCGAACGGAAGGCGCGCAGGTCCCAGGCCAGCAGTGCGTCGATCGTGTAGAGCCCGGTGATGCGCTCGGGTGCCACGATGCCCGCCCCGAGGCGCCCCGACGCCGGCGGGAAGATCCCGAGCAAGAACCCGAACACGTAGATCAGCACGAGGCCGAGCCAGAAGTTCGGCATGCCGAGCGAGACGAGTGAGCCGATCCGCAACAGGTGATCCGTCAAGCGGTTGCGGTGCAGCGCGGCGACGACGCCCAGGGGCATGCCCACCACCAGTGCCAGCAGCACGCCGGCCAGCGTCAGCTCGAGCGTCGCCGGGAAGCGCCGGATCAGGTCGTCCATGATCGGACGGCCGCTGGCGAGCGACACGCCTAAGTTGCCGCGCATCACCCCGCCGAGGTAGTGGAGGTACTGCACGGGCAGCGGCCGGTCGAGCCCCCACTGGCGCCGCAGCGCGGCCTCCACGTCGGCGCTCACCGGCATGCCGCCGTAGTAGAGCGCCACGGGGTCGCCGGGCACCATGCGCACCATCGTGAAGGTGACGAGGCTGATGCCGACGACCAGCAGCGCGACGGCCGCCAGCCGGCGGAGGATGAAGGGGAACATCGGAGGCGGCTCACGAGCACGTGTCGGGACGGCCCCTCAGGGTCGTCCCGACACGCACCGCATGCGCGTCAGTCCTTCTGCACCGTGTTGAAGAACCAGTCGCCGGATGGATAGATGACCCAGCCGTCGATCACGTCGCGCACCACGTACGGCAGCACCGCGTTGTACAGGTAGGCCGCTGGCATCCCCGCCATCAGGCGCTCTTGGATCTGGTCCATGATCGTCATCCGGGCTTCGCTGTCGATGGTCTCGGCCAGCTCGGCGGCGAGGGCGTCGACCTCCGGGTCGCTGAAGTACGCGTAGTTCCCGCCGGGGCCGGCGGCGTCGGTCGTGAAGGTCTGCTGGACGAACTGGTCCGGCACGGGAGCAGAGAGGCCGGAGACCACGTACATCGGCATGGTGCCCTCGCGGAAGCCCTCGACGAAGGTTGGCCACGCGACCGCCTGCACCTCGGCGCGGATGCCGATCTCCGCCAGTTGCGCCTGCGCCACGACCGCGGAGATCTCCCGCTGGGCGTTGCCGCTGTTGTAGCTGATCGTGGTCGCGAAGCCGTTCGGGTAGCCGGCCTCGGCGAGCAGCGCACGCGCGCGCTCGACGTCACGATCGTAATCCCAGTGCGCGTCGGTGAAGCCCGGCAGCAGGCTCGGGAAGGCGCTGCGGGCCGGCGTCGCCAAGCCCAACGTGGCGGCGTCGATGATCTCTTGTTGGTTGATCCCGAGCTGCACGGCCTGGCGCACGCGGGGGTCGTCGAATGGCGGGTTCTTGTTCGGCATGTACAGGGTCTGCAGCCCGATCGTCTGCTGGTCGAGCACCCTGAGTGCCGGGTTGACGAGCGCCTGCTCGAGGATGTCGATGGGCGGGTTGTACATCGCGTCGAGGCTGCCCTGCTGCATGAGCACGTACTGGCTGGCCAGGTCGCTGATGAAGCGGAAGTCGACGCGGTCGAGATGGGGGCGGCCGGACCAGTGGTCGTCGAACGCCTCGAGCACGTAGATCACGCCGGGTTCCCACTCGCCCCAGGTGAAGGGCCCGGTGCCCATCGCGTTCGTCCGCATGTGCTCGTTGATGGTCTCGGCCTCGACGCCGCCGTGCTCCATCACGTACGCGCGGTTGTGGATCGCCCCGGTAGGCGTCTGCACCAGCAGGCTCATGAAGAACGGGCAGGCGGTCATCAGCTCGACCGTGACCTCGAGCGGACCCGTGACGCTGACGTGGTCGGGGGTGATGCAGCTGCGCAGCAGCTGCGCTGGTGCGAAGTTGAGCGTCAGCACCCGCTGCAGGCTGAAGGCGACGTCTTCGGCGCTCAGGATGGCGCCGTTGTGGAACGGCACGCCGTCACGGATCGTGAACACGTACGTGCTGCCGTCGTCGGAGACCGTCCAGGACTCGGCGAGCCAGGGCCTGTAGTCGGTCGTGCCCACCACGGTGCCGTCGCCCAAGGTGGTGGTGTCGTACCGCACGAGGGTGTCGTAGAGGTTGTTCGCCATCCAGGTGGCGGCCGCATCGGTACTGATGTGCGGGTCGACGCCGGACGGCTCGAAGTAGACCCCGAAGTTGAACACGTTCGGGTCCGCTTGCGCGTGGGCGCTCATGAGCAGCGCCGCGCTGGCGATCAAGAGGGTCCTGAGAATCCTGGTCACGGGTTCTACCTCCTACGTGCTCTATCGCGACGCCGGCCTGCCGGCATTCGGGACGAGGGAAGTCTGTACGGCTGTTGGACGGGTAGTCTACAGGTCGTGGTGCAGCCGCGTCAAAAGGTCAGGAGCGGACGTCCGGCTCTGCCTTCCCGCTCACGTTGAGCAGTGTGCGCACGCCCGCAGCGGGCATCGACGTCGGCTCCCACGGAGGAGGAACGATGAGCGACGAGCAACGGCGACCTCTGGCACGACCGATCGAGGCCAGCGAGCATCGCGAGCGCCGTGAGCGGCTGCTCGCGCACGACGACGCGGCCGGACTCGACGTCCTGGTGTGGTGGGGCAACCACCGTGTCATGTACCTGAG
>SLAE01000070.1 GCA_007127015.1 Desulfonatronospira sp.
CCTGCATATCTGCATATCTCCAGAAGCTCTCCTGCCCTTCTGCGCCCGGCGTCGGTCATGATGAACCTGTATGAAGTCTTCTGCAGCCCTTCAGCTCCCCTGACTTCTATGAATTTTTCCCGGCGCAGAATGTCCATGGCCGTATCCACGATGGGAACGGGCAGTTTGACCCTGTCTGCGACCTGGGGGATGGTGAACTCGCCCATGAACACTATTATCTTGTTGATAAGATCTGCAATAAAGCAAAGATCGAGTCCCGTCTGCTCAACTGATCCCGGCATGACAGGGACCCTTCTGAAGAGTTCTTCCAGATTGTCTTCCTCGATGTATCCAAGAGAGACAAGATTATAGCCAAGCCGACCTCCGGACATGCGCTGGCGTTCAAGAGCCTTTTGAAGCTGTTCCTCGGAAACCAGTTTTTGTTCAACTATCCTTGAACCCAGAAGGTCATGCAGATCCATTGCTCGTCTCCCTGTATAGATTTTTTCTTTTCAGGCCCTCTCATACGGCCTCCAAAAAAATTTTGTTCCCCAAAAGGTTAGCAAAAAACAGGCCACACAGCAGTTCAACGGGTCAGCTCAGCTGCACCCGGTAAAAACTCCTGCGGGAATTGCGGTATTTGAGGAACTGATTGCTGGTGCTGGAAGTGTGCAAAGCGAGAAGACGGCACGCAGGGAGACACACCCATTTTCTGTTGTCTAAATTGATTGGAAACGGTCTTCTAATGTGGCAGCAAATAATGGACTCAAGAGGGCTTTCTTGCAATTTTAGGCTGAAAGCCTTACCTATAGTTGCTTGTTTTAAATAGTTGCTTGTTTTAAAAACTGAAATAACAGGCGGGTCCATACCATGAACAGCAAAGTGCCGTATACCAGACTTATGTTTTTTAAAGAAAAGCTGGAACTGGATCAGTCTTCGGAAAACATCCTGCTCGAATACGGCAGCCTGTTTGCAGCCCGCAAGAAAGAATTCTCGGCATACTTTGAAGATTTTTTCAGCAAAATAGAGCAGACCAAACATTATCTGGAGGTCCAGGATTATCCGGGGCGCCTGCAGAAAATCTGGGAGAAGTGGTTTGCAGGTCTTTTTTCAGGAAGGGTAGACCAATCTTTTCTGGACATGATGTGGAAAAGCGGCACCACCCACGTAAAGATCAACCTGGATCACAGATACGTAAACCTGAGCTACTGTCTGGCCAGGTCTTTCTGCCTGAAAATCATAAGAGAGCAGGTTCCGGCAGGTCAGCAGAATGATATAAATGAAGCAGTGGAAAAAATTCTTGATCTGTGCCTGCTCATAGAAACCGACGCATTCATCACCAACACCTACCAGTGCGACCAGGAAGTAATCAATGGCATAGCCCACCAGATAAGAAATCCTCTGACAGTTATCGGGGGAAACATCATGCGCCTGAAGCGTACTCCGGACTCAAAGGATAATATGGTCGAAGGCACCTATGAGACCATTCTGACGGAATCCAGGCGTATGGAAAGGATGGTGGCCGAAGTGTGCACCTACAATGAAGTTTTTCACAAATATCCGGAATGGCAGGTCATACCCCTGCATGAACAGCTCAATAAAGTGATTGAAGACTGCAAAAGCAGTTATGATCTGGATAAACTCGATCTGCAGATCGGCTTTGCACCCCTGGAATTAATGGTTCTGGGCGACCCCTGGGAAACGGGCTTACTTTTCCGCCATATCCTGGATAATGCTTTCGAGGCAGTGGATCCGGAAAATCCGGTTATCACCGTGCAGACATCTCTTGATCCTGGAAATCAGAAATTTGTCCTGGTGGAGGTCTTCAATACCGGTCAATTGTCATTGCCGGATGATCCCAAACAACTGTTCACCCCATTTTACTCCACAAAAAGCGCCGGAACCGGGATGGGTCTGTCCATAGCCAGGGCAGCCGCGCAAAAAATAAAGGGCAACGTCAGTCTCTATAAGGCTTTAGGTGGGGGAGTGATCTGTATGGTCACCCTGCCCAGAGGTGACGGCGGATAATTTCAGAAATGGATTTTTTGTGGGCGTACTTTCTAGTCTTCATCCTGGCCGCGACTCCCTGGGTGGAGCTTCTGCTGGTCATACCTGCCGCGCTGGGCCTAGGGCTTAATCCATTGCCGGTTGCTGTTCTGGCCTTTGCAGGCAATGCCATTCCTGTATTTATTATTGTTTATGGATACAGGATCTGGCAGAGTTGGAGACTGTCCGGATGCGAAAAAGAATCAAAGCCCTGTTCCAGGCGAAGAAAGCGTGCCCTGAACATCTGGAACAGATACGGGCTGCCGGGTCTGGCCTTCCTGGGTCCGCTGCTGACCGGCATACATCTGGCTGTAATAATCGCCCTGGCCTTTAAACCCGGGAAAAAAGCCCTGCTGCTGTGGATGAACTTGAGTCTTTTTGTCTGGACCGTCGCTTTGACGGCAGGGGTGTATTATGGTTTGGAGTTGATATAGAGGTTTATTTTTTTTCGCATTGAATCATGCAAATCAAAGAAAATTTTTATGACATAGTTTAATCCTGAATCAGTGAAATACAGGTTCCGGAATTTGGCCAATCGGCTGCAAAAACTCGCTTCAAGGCAGGCTAAATCAAAATCCAGACTGTCTCTAAAGCAACATATTTTGAATAGTCTGGTTTACTAAATTCATCAATACAGCAGTTATAAGGATTTTGATTAAGTCTGCCTAAGTCGCTCAAATCCGGCACCTACTTTTAATTGCCAGCAAAACAAATGGAAAATCTAATATCTGCAAAAAGTAGGTGCGGGACTGCCGATTGGCCAAACTCCGGAACCTGCAGGAGCGATAAGCTACAATATACTCAATGATTCAAGCATAATAATTTCTTGCTCAGGATCATATAATTGCTTATTCAGGATTTAACTAAGATGAATAATAGCGTAAAAGTAGGCATCAGCGCCTGTCTTCTGGGTCAAAAAGTGCGCTACGACGGCGGACACAAGCTGGACAGGTATCTGCGCGATTTGCTTGGCAAGTATGTGCGGCTTATTCCGGTGTGCCCGGAGGTGGAATCCGGGATGAGCATACCCAGGGAAGCCATGCACCTGGTCGGCGATGCTAAGGACCCGAGGCTTTTGACCATAACAAGCGGCAAGGATTACACAGAGGTCATGCGCGGATGGGCCGGAACAAAGCTCAAGGAGCTTGAAGAAGAAAAGCTAAGCGGCTTCATATTCAAGAGCAAGTCGCCAAGCAGCGGCATGGAAAGGGTAAAGCTTTACAACGATAAGGGCCGGGTAGTGAACAATAAAGGCCGGGGGATTTTCGCGGACATGTTCATGCAGCACTTCCCCCTGATTCCGGTTGAAGATGATGGCAGGCTGAACGATCCCATGCTCAGGGAAAACTTCATCGCCAGAATTTTCGTCTTCGGCAGGTGGCTTGAACTTCTGGATCAGGGTTTGAGTGCGGGCAGGCTGGTGGATTTTCACACCAGGCATAAGCTCCTGGTCATGTCCCACAGCGTTGAAGCCTACCGTGAACTGGGTCGAATGGTGGCCAGCCCCAAGGATTTCAATCCCGATGATCTGGCCAGGGAATACATCACCAGGCTGATGAGCGCACTCAAGCTTTATTCCACGGTGAAGAAAAACGTCAACGTCCTGCAGCACGTGGCCGGATACTTCAAGAAAAACCTGTCCAGGGATGAAAAAGAGGAGCTGCAGGAGATTATTGGCAGCTACGCAAAATCCCTGGTACCCCTGATTGTCCCGGTGACCCTTCTTAATCATTACGTGCGCAAATACGACCAGGCTTATCTGAAAAAGCAGGTTTATCTCAACCCGCATCCAGCCGAGCTCAAGCTGCGCAATCACGTGTGACTTTTTGGGAATGACTTAAGCGACTTAAACGACTTAAGCGACTTCAGGTCGAGTTAAAACTCATGTTCCAGTGGGGGATCGGCCGGGTCAAGAATCCCTCTTTGCAGAAGCTCGCCATGCTTGAACAGAACATAGCTGTAACTGCCGTAATGGGGTATTCTTGGTGCGGCGTCACGCGCGGCTTCTTCGGAAAAGGGCACGAAATAGGCCCAGACAGATTCCGGGTCGCCTGAAGGATTGAC
>SLAE01000035.1 GCA_007127015.1 Desulfonatronospira sp.
CCCACCTTTTCGCAGATATTGGCAATTTCATTGATGAATGAAATTTTCGCGGCCAGCATGCAGTTGGACGCGTACTTGGTCATTTCCGCGCTGCGCAGGTCCATGACGATCATCTTTTCGCGGCTGCGCGCAAACGGAGAATAGAGGACCTTCAGCAGTTCAGCTGTGCGGATATTGTCAGTGCCTACGATTACCCGGTCCGGCTTCATAAAGTCGGATACCGCGTCTCCCTCTTTGAGGAATTCAGGATTGGAGACCACATCGAACTCAAAGTCAGCGCTTCGTTTGGTCAGCTCTTTCCTGACAATTTCACGGACCATGTCCGCAGTGCCGACAGGCACTGTAGACTTGTCCACAATTATTTTATAATCCTGCATGTATTGTCCGACATCGAGAGCCACCTGACGCACATAGCTCAGATCCGCGCAGCCGTCA
This sequence comes from Desulfonatronospira sp., assembly GCA_007127015.1. GTDB lineage: Bacteria > Desulfobacterota > Desulfovibrionia > Desulfovibrionales > Desulfonatronovibrionaceae > Desulfonatronospira. The sequence goes on from SLAE01000035.1 coordinate 436, forward strand.
TGCTGAGAAGGAGTTCCCACGCAGATAAAGACGAAAAGGCTGTTGTCCAGCCCTTCCCTTATGTCCGTGGTGAAAAACAGTCTGCCCTGATCTTTGTTTCTGCGGACAAGTTCTTCCAGGCCGGGTTCATATATATGCACATTTCCCTGACTCAGGACTTGTATGACTTCGGGATTTACATCCACGCAGTAGACATTGTTGCCCATCTCCGCGAAACAGGCCGCGCTGACCAGACCCACGTAACCGGTACCCACAATACAGATGTTCATTGACAGATCCTTAATCTTTTATGGTTGAAAAAACAAACAGACGCCATAAACCGGAACCCGCTTTCCGCTCAATTCTCAAAAAATGCAGCCCGAAGGCTGCTGGTTTTTTTTAATCAACTACTATAAATTTAAAACTCATTCGCAAGCAAAAAAAATTCAGGTGCCGGCAGGGATAATGATCCTGCCGGGAAAAAAGTGTAAGAATATAATCAGCTGATTTTACATAAGTTTCGAATTTTCTTGCCTTTGCTCGGTCAGAAAATTATGTGTTCTCTATAACGCCGTTTAATGAAAGACAATGATAAATGCCTGCCCGAAAGCGCTCCATGTTTGACCGGCAGAATGCTCTGGCTGTGGGACACGGGCAGGAAATTTCCTCAGAATGCAATTATTATTACATGTTTTTTAAAACAAGTTAGTTCACTGAGCAACAAATTATGTCCGAAACAATATATTCCAGAGTCGAAAATGGACTGGACAGGATAGGGTGTGAAGGTCATCTGAGGAGTATCCCGGATATAGATCATGGAAATGATCTTTACCTGATGCACAAAGGAAAAAGGCACAAAGGAAAAAGACTGCTCAACCTGGCCTCCAACAACTATCTGGGGCTGGCTGGATCCGAAAGCCTGAAACAGGCAGCCATGCGGGCTGTAGAGACGTTCGGGGTATCGAGCGGTGCATCGAGACTGATCACGGGAAATTACGCCCTGTACGATGAACTCGAGCAATACCTGTGCAGCTTCAAAAAGACACCCGCGGCACTGGTTATGAATTCGGGATATGCGGCAAACCTTGGAATAATAAGCTCCCTTGCCGACAGAAAAACGCTCGTATTTTCAGATCGACTGAACCATGCAAGCATCATAGACGGCATAATTTTGTCCAGAGCCGGGCATATTCGCTACAGGCACTCCGATCCTGAACATCTGGAATTTTTACTTCAAAAGGCACCTGAACAAGCGCAAAAAATTTTGATTACAGACACTGTTTTCAGCATGGACGGCGACAGGGCTGCCTTACCGGAACTGGTGCTGTTATGCAAAAAACACAAGGTCGCGATTATCATTGATGAAGCGCACGCGACAGGCTTACTGGGCCTGGGTAAAGGCCTGGCCGCTGAATTAGGGCTGGATCAGGATATTGACGTGCAGATGGGCACATTCAGCAAAGCTCTGGGATCATTTGGAGGCTATGTGGCCGGATCAAGGGAGTTGATCGATCTGCTAACGAACAGGGCCAGAAGCTTTATCTATTCTACAGCTCTGCCTCCTGCAGTTGTCGGGGCAAACCTAGAAGCCCTGCGTCAGGTGGAGGCCCATCCAGAAAAAGGAAAAAAGCTTCAATTTATGGCCGGAGATATCAGACGCTATTTAAACAGTCTCGGTTACAATACCGGATCGAGCACCACGCAGATCATTCCGGTAATTCTTGGCGAAAGCCGGAAAACTATGCAGTTTCAGGAGAAGCTGAAGGAATTGGGCATCTATGCGGGAGCTGTCCGGCCGCCCACAGTAGCCAGGAATTCGGCAAGGCTCCGCCTGTGCCTCAGGGCGGACATGGATGATCCGGAAATCGAGCTGATAAAAAATGCTTTTAAAGAGCTGGACATCAGCCAGGAAAAATAATGAAGCATCTTGATCCATATACACGCTTAGCTCCGGTCTACGACTTGTTTACCTCTCCTTTTCTGGAGGGCATCCGCAAGGAAATCTGCGAACTCATCAAGGATAGACCGGTGAACAAAGTTGTCGATCTTGGCTGTGGAACCGGCAGGCAATGCGCCCTGCTTGCTGAATACGGATTTGAGACCTACGGAGTGGACCTTTCCGGGGCAATGCTTAAAAAGGCCAAGGCCAACTCTCGGGATACCACCTATTTTCAGGAAGACATCTCCAGGACACATTTTCTTCCTCACAGCTTTGACTGCGCGGTCCTCAGTCTGGTCCTGCACGAACACCATGAACAGATGCAGAATATAATTCTCAACGAAGCGCTGCGCATAATCCGCCCGGAAGGCTTTCTTTCTCTTCTTGATCATGGTCGCGTTACCGATACGGGCAGCAGGATAATGCATTATCTGGCCCATATTCCGGAACGCTTCGCCGGGAAGGAGCATCTGGTCAATTACCGTTCTTTCGTTGCCAATGGGGGCCTGCAGAATTTGGCCGGTTCGCTTTCAGGCACAGGAATAGACCGGGAAAGAGGCTACTTGTTGAACAGCCTCTGGTACAGCCAGCTTCAGAAAAAGACTTGACCGCCCCGAATGCAATCAAAATGATTTCAGGGTTTCAGAGAGTGAAAAAATGAGGTGCGATTTTGGACTGCCTGTTAGAAGTTTTGAAATTGGGAAGTTGAGGGGAGAACAAAAAGGCGATAGACAAGGCCGCTGATATATCCAAAATGATTATCCATGGTTACAAGCTCCGCACCTGTTTCCATTGTCTGTGCCGCAATCCATATGTCGTTCGAAGGAATGGGCGTTCCCCGCTGTTTAAGCTGCAGGGCGATTCTTGAGTATCTGTCAGAAGTAATATCGGTAATTGTAATGTTTTCAACTGCCGGATGTGACAAAAACAGATTCAGATCTTCCATATTTTCGGAAAACCTGGAGCCGTTTCGGAATCCGAACATGAGTTCGCCCAGTACGATAGGGGAAACAAATATAACATCCGCCCGGACAAGATATTCAACCAGTTTGGAATAACCCAGCTTAAAACCTGCATAAGCGCTGGTGTCCAGAATCAGCTTCATTTCCACATTTCCTCATCGATCTGTTCACAGGATTTGATGGCTGATTCGAATTCAGCTGCCTGTTTCCTGGTCCATCCGCCAGAAAGCTGTTTCAGAGAGGATGCTGGAGATTTCGACGGCTTAAATTGTTTATAAATGATTTCTTTTATGATTTGATTGATCGATTTTTGACTTTCATTTGCTCTTCGGCGGATTTCCTGCTCAATTTCAGGGTCGATGCCCCGGATTGTGATTTGCGGCATGATTCACCTCCTGATGTATTTTGACTCATTATATGATGCAGTGTGTAGTTAGTCAAGCATTTCGGATGTCTGATGTAGGAGGTCAGTGGGAAGCGACTTAAGAGACTTAAGCGACTTAAGAGATTTAAAGGAACGGAGAGAACGGAACGACTGAATGACAGCAGGCAGAAACAGAGAAAGAAAATCAACACTTTGATTCTTCTTCCTTGCAAAACGGAAAATTTTATTAATGATTTTCCTTATGAAAGATCAAATCAAGCCAATCATTGCTGATTTCTACTATTCTCCTTTACAGGATTTCAAGCGCAGGAGCCTGACCGGATCAGTGTTCAACCAATTGTGGACTGGCTGCTGTGAGATAATGTCTAGATCGGAGGTCGGA
>SLAE01000167.1 GCA_007127015.1 Desulfonatronospira sp.
AGGAAGCCGTCATGAGTGTTTCTTGGCTGCATGTAGCAATACTCTATTTTTTCATTGTTGGTATTATCGCTTTTGCCGTTATTCCTTTCCTTCTGTCTCGCCTTCTTGCTCCCAGGTATCAAGCCAAAGACCTGAGAATGCCGTATGAATGCGGCATGGTCCCCTACGGGTCTGCATGGGCAAAATTCGGGATAAATTACTACTTTTACGCCCTGATTTTTCTGGCCTTTGATGTGGATGTCCTTTTTCTCTTTCCCGTGGCCACTCACTATGTGGAAAGCCCCGACCTGGTATCCTTCATAAAATTATTAATCTTCATTATCATCCTCTTTGCCTCGGTTATCTATTTCTGGAAAAAAGGAGTCTTTACATGGCCCAAGAAAATCAAGACATAAAGCGATATTTTGCTGATACCACCACTGACGACCCGATCGTCAACCATCCTCAGGTACAGAAAATTCTCAATGTCTGTAGAGCCATGTCCTTGTGGCCCATGACATTTGGTCTGGCCTGCTGCGCCATAGAAATGATGTCTTTCGGAATGGCCAGATTCGACTCCGCCAGATACGGAGCCGAAGTATTCAGGCCCTCCCCCCGTCAGTCGGATCTGATTATTGTGGCCGGGACCATTAACCGTAAAATGGCTCCTCTGTTGGTTCGTCTTTACGAACAGACTCCCGCTCCCAAATGGGTCATTGCCATGGGCAACTGCGCTATTTCCGGCGGACCGTTCGTTTACAAGAATCAGTATGGTGTAGTGGAAGGCGCGGATCAGATCATACCCGTGGATGTCTATTTACCCGGCTGTCCGCCACGGCCGGAAGCTCTGCTGGAAGGTCTTTTTCAAATTCAAAAGAAAATCACCGGAAGAAGATGGTGGCCTCAACCTGAAGAGGCTCAAAAGAGTGACAAATGGTAACAGTTACATTGACATCTTATGATTCAAGGTTCTTCTTCAATAAGTTTAATGGATACTAAATAATATTTTGCTGATTCCGGCCACTCTTCTGTTTCTAATTTAGGTGGCTGAATATCTTGCCTCAGGGAGGTAACAGATGGATGAAAAAAAAGCCAAATCGGATACGCCTGCCGGTGAAAAAAAAGTTAAGCCGGATAAGCCCGCAGGCGTGGTGAAAGCGGCAAAACAGGAAGAAAAAGCCGAACCGATATACACCGGCTATGACTCAGACTGCTTTATCGAACGCCAGGATCTCCTGAAAGCGGTGCACAAACTTGATCAGGCCGGCTTTTTTCTGGAAGATATTTCCTGCCTGCACATATCAGAAGGTTTTCAATTGGTTTATCATTTCGACAGATTCGATCAGCCCGGCCGCATGGGTCTCAGGGTTGTCCTCGACCGGGAAAATCCTGAAGTCGACTCCATCAGTGAAATTTATCCCGGAGCTTCCTGGCATGAACGCGAATGCTTCGATTTTTTCGGAGTTCGCTTTACCGGACATCCCAACCTCATTGCCCTGCTTCTTGATCCGGAATTTGAAGGACCTCCCCCGCTGCTTAAGGAGGAATCAGCGCTTAAGGATCTGAATCATCTTTATCCTGATTTTGCGCATACCGGTATTTCTCCTGAGAGCGAAGAATTCACCAGGGAGGTCAACAACTGTTCAAATCAAAAAAGCAGGAACAAGTCATGAGCAGCATGGAATTAAGATTAGACACAAGAGGGGACTATTACGCCAGAAATTTCCAGCCTTCCCATCGCGAAGGTTCACTGATTTTAAACATGGGCCCTCAGCACCCTTCTACCCATGGAGTACTGCGCATTCTCCTGGAAATAGAAGGAGAATACATAATCCGGGCTGACCCTGTGCTTGGCTATGTGCATCGCATGCACGAGAAAATGGGCGAGGTGATGACCTATCCTCAGTATTATCCCAATCCGCCCCGGACGGATTATCTGCACGCATTGGCCTGGAACTGGGCTCATGTAGCCGCGGTTGAGAGGCTGATGGGCATCGAGGTTCCGGAAAGAGCCGAATACATCCGGGTAATTACCTGCGAACTGAACCGGATTACTTCGCATCTCTTGTGGTGGGGCGCGTATCTTCTCGACCTTGGAGCCTTTACTCCCATTATGTATGCGTTCGATGACCGTGAAAGAATTCAGGACATCCTTCAGCGTCCTACCGGGTCCAGGCTGACCTACTGTTATTACAGATTCGGAGGTGTATCCGCGGACATTGACCACAGATTCATTGAAGACACCAGAAATCATTGCGCTGTAATGAAAGAGCGCTTCAAGATGTACAAGAGCCTGGTTACTGACAATTTCATTCTGCGCAAAAGGGTTGAAGAAATCGGGGAGATCTCCCTTGAGACCTGCCGCAAATACGGAGCCACCGGACCGGTGCTCCGCGGCTCGGGCAAGGCTTACGACGTCCGCCGTGCCGAACCGTATTCAGTCTATGACCGTTTAGACTTTAACATCCCCGTTTACGATACATGTGATGCCATGGGCCGTTATCTGGTACGCATGGATGAAATGCAGGAAAGCATAAAAATCATCGAACAGGCCCTGGATACTCTTCCAGAAGGCGACTACATACTGCCCAAAGCTCCGAAACGTCCCAAACCACCAGTTGGGGACGTATATTTCGCCCTGGAAGGCGCCCGGGGGAAGATCGGCTTTCATCTGGTAAGTGATGGGGGCAAGTCGCCATACCGCATCAAATTGCGCGCTCCAGGATATTCAAATCTCAGTCTTTTTTCTGAAGTAGCCCAGGGAACCCTCATCTCGGATGCGGTATCCATTCTGGGAAGCCTTGACCTGGTAATACCGGAGATTGACAGATGATAGAAGCAATACCTACGCAATTCATTATTATCTTTGTGAGCATGCTGGCAATAATGGCCTTTGTCGGTCTGAACGCCGTTGTCCTGGTTTATCTGGAAAGAAAGATAGCAGGTTTTATTCACAGAAGACCGGGACCTTATGAAGTGGGCCCCCATGGAATACTTCAGCCGATAGCTGACGGTCTCAAGCTGGTGGGAAAGCAGATATTCACCCCTACAGGGGCGGACAGCTACCTGTACTGGCTGGCTCCTATGATTTCCATAGCCCCGGCGCTGGTCTGCTTTATTGCCATACCCTTCGGTCCTCATCTGCAGGTCATCAACACTAATGTGGGGCTGATCCTGATTCTGGCATTTACCGGAATAAACGTCCTGGCCCTGTGCATCGCCGGCTGGACTTCTCAGAACAAATACTCTCTTCTTGGAGCCGCCAGAGATGTTTCTCAAAGCGTTGCTTACGAAATACCTCTTCTTATTACCGTGCTTTCCATTGTTTTCATGACCGGAACCTTCAATCTTTTTGACATCGCCGCGGGTCAGGGCGCCTGGCCATGGCAATGGTACATAGTCTATCAACCCCTGGCTTTTATCCTGTTCTTTATCTGTGTACTGGCTGAAACCAACCGGGCTCCTTTTGACCTGCCCGAGGCGGAAAGCGAACTGACCGCCGGATTCCATACAGAGTATTCCGGCATGGGCTTTGCCATGTTCTTCCTGGCTGAATACGCCTACATGGTCGTAGCCAGCTGTGTGATCGCCATTCTTTTTCTCGGCGGCTTTCAAGGCCCCATCGTACCAGGAGTATGGTGGTTCCTGGCCAAAGTATACATAGTGCTGCTGGTCATGATCTGGATAAGATGGACATTTCCCCGGGTCAGGTTTGACCAGTTGCTCAACATCTGCTGGAAATGGCTGATACCTCTGGCAGTACTCAACTTACTGATAACCCTGGCAGTGATTGCCTTATGATTAAAACTTTGCGCGAAACCATAGGTGGCTTGTGGAGTCTGCTTGTGGGCATGAGAATAACCGCGATCAACTTTAAAAGCCCTGAAATAACTGTTCATTATCCTCGTCAGGTCGTTCCTGATTTAGAAGGGTTCAGGGGTCATATAGAACTGGTGCCCAAAGAGGAAGACCCTTTAAAATCCAAATGCACCGGCTGCAGCAATTGCGTGCGCATCTGTCCCACATCCTGCATCAGCATGAAGGCCGAGAAACCCAAGAAGAAAGAAGTGCCTGAAGCTGAAGCTGA
>SLAE01000091.1 GCA_007127015.1 Desulfonatronospira sp.
GCATTGAATGGCCCTTCACCCTGGTCATGCCCTATGTTCTTTCCTTTTACGGGGTCATGGCCGTACTGGAGGACAGCGGCTATCTGCCCCGCCTCGGCGTGCTTCTGGACGGGCTTTTGAATAAGATCGGCCTGCAGGGCTCAAGCATCATCCCCCTGCTTCTGGGTTACGGCTGCGGCATTCCGGCGATCATGGCCACCCGGGCTCTGGCTACGGGCAAGGAAAGAATAATCATAGCCACCATGATCTGCATGGCCGTGCCCTGCATCGCTCAGACCGGGGCCTTCATCGCCATGCTCGCTGAGCGCTCGGTGGGTGTGGTGGCGGCTGTGTTCGCCCTGTCCATTTTTGCGCTGATCATCACCGGGATAATCATGGATAAGGTGCTGAGAGGCCCCAGGCCCTTGACCATCATGGAGATCCCCGAACTTCTGCCCCCGCGCCGGGACGTGCTCCTGAAGAAAATCTGGATCAGGCTCAAACGCTACGTCACAGACGGAGCCCTGCCCATGGTGGTTGCCGTAGGCATAGCCGCTGTGCTCTATGAAACAGGAGTCATGGCTTTTGCGGGGAACGTCTTAAGCCCTCTTGTGGTTCACTGGCTGCAGCTGCCTGAGGAGGCATCCATTCCCCTGATCCTGGGGATCATGCGCCGGGAACTGGCTGTCCTGCCTTTGATCGAAATGGATCTGACCACCCTGCAGCTCTTTGTCGGAGCCACTGTGGGGCTTTTCTACGTCCCGTGCATCGCCATCGTGGCCATTCTGGCCAGGGAATTCAGCATCAAAACCGCTCTGTACATGCTCCTGATCACCAGCACTACAGCCTTCCTCATCGGCGGCATCTTCGCCAGGCTGGACCTGGTGGCCCGGCTGTTCAGCTGATTCTGCCTTTGGTTTACTTCAATTATAATATTTTTGTTTTTCGCAGCCCGGGAATTGGGCAGGGAGCAACTGCAAGACATAAAAGGTCATGGTGATCTACGCCTCATGAACAAAACCGGGTCAGATTACAGCCTGCCCCAGGGTGGACTGGACTGAAGGAGGCCCGAGAATTTGGTCGGAGTTATATAGAAGACAGAGGTGGATCCTATGGAGGCTTCAGCGTTCAAAGACATATTCACCAGGTAGAAAAATCTGGGATGGTAAGCTTCAATAAAACTTCGGGCGGAACGAGACAGGCCGGACTTGCGCAGTGCCCCGCTTTTAACCTCCACCGCACAGATCTCGCTGCCAGCCGCGACGACGAAATCGACTTCAGCACCGGATCTAGTGCGCCAATAGTGCAAGCTGGCGGACAAAGGAAGAGCTTTTATCAACTCTGAAAATATCCAGTTTTCAAGGAGTGCTCCTTTGTCGCCGCGGACCGAAAAATTTTCGGCCATATTGCGCGCCAGATGATTCCGGACGCCATTGTCAATGAAAAAAGCTTTTACCGCGGACGTTATTTCCCGGCGCTTGCCACCCGCGTAAGGCCTGAGAATTGAAATGATATGATTTTCCTCAAGAATCTCAAGGTACGAATTTACAGTTCCGCTGTCTACCTGGCAATGCCCGGCCAGTTCCGAGATATTGATCAGGCTGCCGATTTGACCGGCCAGGAGGGCCAGTAGCTTTCGAAAGGCGTCAATGCGTTGAATATGGTGAACATCTGAAGCATCTCTTAGAATCAGTGCCTCGCATAAGTCTGTCAGGATCTGCTTTTTGCTTTCCCGGCTTTCTGCCAGATGAACAGCCGGATAGGAACCATATATGAAAGAGTCTTCCAGGAGTCTCAGGACATGTTTTTCCCTGGCCAGAGGATTGTGAGCAGAGATATGATTCGTCATTTCGCTCAGTGAAAAGGGCAGAATCTTCATCCTGACAGCCCGCCCGGCCAGGGATTCACGGGTTCTGGCACGCAAATGAAAGGAGGATGATCCTGTTGCCAGGATGGGCCTGCCAATACGTACGTCAACAAGGCCCTTTAAAAAAAGACCTGCCTCCTGCATGTGTTGAATTTCATCAATAAACAGTGCCTGAATAAAGGACAACCGGTCCCTGAGCAAGTCAGTAAGAATGAATGGAGAGCCAAGTTCGCTTTTGAGCAGCACATCCTCCATGTTTAAATACAACACATCGGGGATGAACTGCTGGAGACAATGCCAGGAAAAGGTGGTTTTTCCAGCCTGTCTTGGACCGATGATCACTGCAGCTTTGTCTTGAACCACGACAGGATTTGATGCCTGACGGGAAATGTACTCCACAGGCATCAGTGCTTTAATCATGTTCCTTGCCTGCTCCGCGTTCCCAGCCCTGCCGATCCAGGGGTTGATCTGCAGAAGACGTTCCAGAAGAAAGGCTTTAGTGCTCATGCAACCATAATATCCAGGCTCAAATTGATTGTCAATCTATTTGAGCCGGGCTAATCAAGATTTATGTTCTGTAAGACCACGAATAAGAAATGCATACTAATTTTTTGAAAGAACCATTATCGGATCAGCGGACATGTGGCCTGGTTCGGCAAAAATATTATCATCACCTCACATCAGCCAAAATTCTGCAGGTTTGCGGCTACAAAATTCAAAATGGGGTCTTACAGAGCTTGTAGCTGTAAGTTTCCGATATCAGCGCGTTTTAGGAAAAAATTTGCCATTAAGCCTGAAAGTCTAGTTTAAAAAATCAGAAATTTTCTGGAACTGGAACCGTAGCACTATACTCCCGGGCAGCATTTATCTGCTGTGGGAAAGTTCATGATTTCCTGACCAGGATGTGAGCATATCAGGCGGGATGACGAAAGTGGTCATCCGGAATCCAGTTTTACTCAGATTGAGCTTGATGAGTTTGATGCGGAATGAGCATCTCCTCACGCAACCCCAGAGTGTCCGACAGAATGCTGAAATGTTTGTCACTATGCAGCAGAAGACAGCTGTACTGTACAGCGATGACGGCAATCAAAGTATCTGCCAGGGGGACATTGACCCCGCTTTTGCGGAGCTCATAGCCGCTTTTCCAGGCGAGTTCCCATGTTGCACCATCCATGGCCAGCCGCGGAAGCGCCACAAGATCGTCGTGAAGAATCTGAAAATTCTTTTCCGAACTGGAGCCCCGCAGCAATTCCATGATAATGATGTCTGCTGTGGCCAGTCGGTTTTCGAGAATGAGTGGAACCAGGCGGTCCTTTACTTCAGGGTTGCCGCCACGCAGGTAGTGAACCCATATTGTGGTATCGGCAAGGACCAGGTCACCCTTCATCATCGCTCCGGAAAGCCTCCACATCCCGGACATCAAGGTCAACCAGTCCGCTGCCATACTGCCCGGCCAGGTGCTCCATCCGTCTTCGCTGGATAAACTCTTTCAGGCAAAGATCCACCAATGCTTTTTTTGTCTTGACCGGCGCCAGTTTTCTCGCCTCTTCAAACAATTTGTCATCAATTACTATTGTTGCTCTCATGATGCACTTCCTTAATGCACATAATAATGAGAGAAAAGATGCACGTCAATAACACATAAAAAAACTCCCAAACCCTAAAGCCTGGGAGTTGTTGTCTGTGGCGGAGAGGGAGGGATTCGAACCCTCGAAGGAGTTTTATCCCCTTACCCGCTTAGCAGGCGAGCGCCTTCAGCCGACTCGGCCACCTCTCCTTTCCGGTTCCAACGGCCCGCAATATAAATTCAGCAGGCCGAGATGAATTAAGAATCAAAAAAATAACCAATCAGTCATAAAGCGTCAACCTAATTATTTGACATTTGTCCCGTGCCGCATTTAGTATAGCATGAAATTCATAAAATCCCGGACCGCAGATTCGGGAAACCCTCAATTATCTACTGGAAACGGCGCCTGAACAGGCGCCTTTAATATTCAAAGAGCTACATAATTTTATGCACGCAGGAGTTTTACATGTCTGAATTCGCGCGGATCAAAAGGCTGCCGCCGTATGTTTTCGCCATTGTCAATGAGCTTAAGATGCAGCTCAGGCGGCAGGGAGAGGATATTGTGGATCTGGGAATGGGCAATCCGGATCTGTGCACCCCCAAGCATATCGTAGCCAAACTTGTGGAGGCCGCAAAAAAGGGAGTAAACC
>SLAE01000109.1 GCA_007127015.1 Desulfonatronospira sp.
ACTGCCTGTGCGTGTTCCAGGGCTTTATTCGCCGCCGGGGTCATGTGAGAAAGATCTCCCGGGCCTGTTCCGATTACATAAAGGATTTTCGGGCCACAGCCAGGGTCACATTGCCGCTCTTTATTTTGGAAATCAGAAGAGATCCTTTGTTCGCCGCAGTTATTGCCGCTGCTTCGCATACGCTTGGTACTCCCATGTATTTTTGAACCACCCGGGAAGGATTGGGCACTTCCCCGGCCAGGGACAGAATATTTCTGGTGAACCCCACAAGCGGGACATTCAGCCGCCTGGAGAGATTGACAAGCCCCGGTTCCTCGATTTTTTCACGGATGGTGGCCAGAAGCTCAACGCAGGAAAGGCTGAAACTGTACTCCTTGAAAGCTGTCCGCAATACATCTTCCAGTTCTCCGGCGCTGGTTGAACTGTTGCATCCCAGTCCCACTAAAAGGCTTTTCGGCCGAAGGACAAGCACATCTTCCGGTAATTCCATCAGTTCATGATAAACGTAAATTCCCGGACCTGAAAAAGCAGGCTCCGGAAGAGCTCTGGTATATTCCTTGAGCTCCCTGTCCAGAATCCCCAGGGGATCATAACGCTCAGGGATTTTTCCCTCCAGCAGGGTCATGCTGACTCTTTTGACGGCTTCCGGATTGTCTACTTGCAGGCGGTGCTTTCTGGCCAGAAGGTCAATAGCAGGAACAGCGGCATTATTAGTGGCAGTGGTGATTACTGGCTCTGCCTCCAGGATTTCAGCGATTGCCCTGGTTATTTTGTTGGCTCCCGCGCTGTGTCCGGAAAGCAGGCTGATTGCATATCTGCCGCTGTCATCGACCGCCACTACCGCCGGGTCATCATGCTTCGAGTTCAGACGCGGAGCGATCATCCTGACTGCAATGCCTGCGGCCATGATGAAAACGTGAACACTGTAGCTGGTGAACTGCTCCTTTACAGCATCAGCCAGACGCTCAAAATATAAGGCTCGGGGAATGGAATGATCCCGGATCTTCCGCCCCAGATAAATATCAGCTTCAGGGTAATTTTCCGCGATCTTCAAAGCCAGGCTAGCCCCACTGGAGGTAAGGGCCCATACAGCCATGGGCTTTTTATTCTTCATTTCCGGTTCCCTTGCGAAAACCATGGGAAAATTTCTGGTCATAAAGCCTGGAAGCGGGTTGTTTTCCGGGAAGAGAAGGTTCCTCCAATGCCGCTCCAATAATAATCAGAGCCTGGCGGCTAATTTCCTGATCCCGCATGGACTCGGCAAGCTCGGAGACTGTGGTGCGGATGATCAGTTCATCAGGATGGGAGGCCCTGTATACCACCGCGACCGCAGCATCCTGGCCATATGTTTCCTCAAGTACATCCTGCACTTTTTCAGCCAGTCCTGAAGACAGATAAATTGCCATGGCTGCTTTGTGTTCAGCCAGGGCCTTTAGATCCTCAGTCTCAGGGACCGGAGTCCGCCCTTCGGCCCTGGTCAGGACGAGAGTCTGACAGATTTCAGGAATTGTATATTCGATTCTAAGCGCTGCAGCCGCGGCAAATGCCGCGCTGACTCCGGGGATGATCTCAAAAGAAACGTTTTTTTCTCTCAAGGCCCGCATCTGCTCAAAAATAGCCCCGTAAAGGCTTGGATCTCCGGAATGCAGGCGTACAACTTTTTTGCCGGCCTGCCACGTTTCGAACATGCGCTGGATTATCTCCTCAAGGTGCATTTCCGCGCTGCTGAGTTTTTCAGCATCCTTCCTGCCCCAGTGAAGCAGAGGCTCGGGAACCAATGATCCAGCGTATATGATCAGGTCAGCTTTTTCCAGAGCTTTTGCTCCTTTTACCGTAATCAGTTCGGGATCGCCCGGACCCGCCCCAACAAATTGTACTGGATATTTTTCCATGATTATTTATCTTTTTTCTTCGAGGCGGAAAGGATAAAAACAGGATTGCCCGCGCTGAGTCTGATCCCGCCTGGCATTTCCTGACCCCTGCTGATCTGGACCTGCACAACTTCAGGTTTCATGCCCAGTTCCTTAATGGTTTCAAGTGCTCTGTTCAATGTCTCAAGAACCACCAGGTTGAGCACTATTCTCCCGCCAGGTATCAGCCTTTTCGCGGAGATCCTTATGATTTCCGACAGATCAGGTCCTCCCCCGCCGATAAAAACCCTGTCCGGATCCGGCAGATCATCCATTCCCTCAGGCAGGTTCAGTTGGAGAACTTTTACATGTGGAGTCTGAAATCTGAGCAGATTTTCCCGGATCTGGGCCAGTCTATCAGGATTTTTTTCAACGGCCACAACCATTCCCCTGGTCACGAATAAGCATGCTTCAACAGCGATTGCTCCACTGCCCGAACCCAGATCCCAGAAGACACTTTCCGGATTTAATCCAAGCCTGGCCAGCGTGACAGCGCGCACCTCGGATTTGGTGATCATTCCCTCCTGGTGAACATAATGCTCATCAGGGGTGCCCAGGTTCAACTCATGCGCCGCGCCTCTGCCTTCAAAATCAGGCTGAAGGATCAGGGCGTTGGGCTCAAGAAAGCTCTCCCCGACCGCTTCTGCCGGGTCAAGCCAGCGGACTCGCTCATCATCACGCCCGAGCCTCTCCAGCACGCACATCCGCCACCTGTCAGGGCAATATTGTTCAAGAATCTCAGCGACTTTGACCGGAGAATTTTGGCCGTCAGTATAAACAAAGAGCGGCCGATTTCCGGCCAGAGCAGGCAGAAGAGTATGGACCGGGCGTGCGTGCAGACTGACCCAGGCCGCGTCTTCCCATGAATGCTTGATTCGGGCGAAGGCAGCGGACATGACCGACATATTGGGATGAATCTCAACATTATCCGCGCCAAGGTCCCGGATCAGCCTGCGGCCTATGCCGTAAAACAATGGATCACCGCTGGTAAGAACCACTACCCTCCGGGAATTCATCCACTCTTGAATATTCCGGATAATATCGTCAACAGGCGGCTTTATCTCTATTTTCAAACCGGGGTGAAGTTCAAACCAGGACAGCTGCCTTTTGCCTCCAACCAGGATCTGGGCCTGATCGATAAGCTTCAGGCGCGCTGGGCTTAAATCGGCGTATCCAAGCCCGGTTCCAATTATATGAACTTTTTGCATCAGCGGATATATCCCTGCTCTTCAAGGAACAGAAAAACCTCCTGAGCGGCCTCAGTGGGAGTAAGATCCGTGGTGTCTATGCTCAGCTCAGGTCCAGCGGGAACTTCATAAGGATCGTCAATGCCGGTCACTCCCTTCATGATTCCTGCCTTGGCCTTGGCATAAATGCCCTTGCGGTCCCTTTGCTCACATATTTCCAGCGGGGTGGACATGAACACTTCGATGAAACCGCCGTAAGGAGAAACCATTTCCCTGGCGGTTTGTCTTGACTCTTCAAAAGGGGCGATGGGCGCGCAGATGGCTATGCCCCTGTTCTTGGTTATTTCCGAGGCCACGAAGCCTATGCGCTGGACATTCAGATTACGGTGGAAGCGGGAATAACTTAGTTCACTGGACAGATTTTTGCGCACAATATCTCCATCCAGCAGGCTCACGGGGCGATCGCGCATTTCCATGAACCGGACGTAGAGAACCTTGGCCAGGGTGGATTTGCCCGCTCCTGAAAGCCCGGTGATAAACACTGTAAAACCCTGTTCATGACGTGGAGGATAAGCCTTTTTGAGTTCGCTGACCACACCAGGGAAAGAAAACCACTCCGGAATCTCCAGATCGAACTCGAGCCGGCGCTTCAGTTCAGCCGAGGAAATTTCCTTGACCTGCATGCCGGGCTCCACCTTTTTTACAGGAAAATACTGGGCCTTGTCCTCAACATAAACCATCTTCTCAAGCGGGATCATCCGGATATCTATTTCATCCTCAAGGGACTTTACCAGCTCCTGGGCAGCGCCCAGAGGATAAAAACGCTCGCGGGTGTCACCCGCGAAGGGATCGCTGTGATCCTCGCTGACCATAAAATGAGAGCATCCGTAATTACGCCGTATTATGGCTTCCCACAGTGCTTCCCTGGGTCCGGCCAGACGCCTCTCCAGAGGAATAA
>SLAE01000101.1 GCA_007127015.1 Desulfonatronospira sp.
CCGGTCGCACCTGCCGGCTTAAAACCTGTAATTAAAGGCAGATGTATTTTTTCTGGTATTTTAATCCTGAAGCATTTGATCAGGTTTTCATCCCTCAAACTGGTCATCCGGAGCAATCCGACCAAAACCTAAAAAAGGAGACATCATGCAGACAGAAAAACCTTCAGCCAAGATGGATGAGGAAAAGTTCAGGAAACTGGTTGCCGGCAAGTGGAAAGCTTCGCTCACGCTGACTGCTATCATGATGGCCGCCTACTTCGGTTTTATTCTTGTTCTGGCCTATGCCCCCCATCTTCTGGCAGTGAAGATCGGGGAACACATGACCCTCGGAATTCCGATCGGCATCATGATTATTGTTCTGGCCATTTTTCTGACAGGAGTCTATGTCTTCTGGGCCAATTCCTCATATGACAAGTCAGTTCAGGAAGTCCTGAAGAGCATGAGGAGGAGATGATATGGATATTGTTGATACCGCCATAGGCCAACCCAGCTTCACATCGATCATGTTTTTCCTGGTCTTTATCTGCGCCACTCTTTTAATCACTTATTACGCTGCTAAAAAAAGCCGTTCAGCATCCCAATTTTACGCCGCAGGCAGAGGGGTGACAGGAATGCAGAACGGTCTGGCCCTGGCAGGCGACTATATGAGCGCGGCTTCATTTCTGGGCATTGCGGGTCTGGTTTCCTTGCGGGGATTTGACGGGCTGATTTATTCCATCGGCTTTCTGGTAGGCTGGCCAATTCTCATGTTTCTCATTGCAGAACCTTTGCGTAATCTTGGAAAATTTACTTTTGTCGACGTACTTGCCTACCGGCTCTCCAAAAAGCCCATACGCATCGCCGCTTCAGTGGGATCTTTGATGACCGTTTTCTTTTATCTCATTGCCCAGATGGTCGGAGCAGGCACACTGATCATGATGATCTTCGGAATGCCCTATGAGATAGCTGTGGTCATTGTGGGCATGGTCATGATCATGTACGTGCTCTTCGGAGGCATGATAGCCACTACCTGGGTGCAGATCATCAAAGCTGTTCTGCTTCTGAGCGGGGGCACAATCATGGTCCTGCTGATCATGCTTCATTTCGGGTTCAGCTACGGAGAGCTGTTCAGCCAGGCGGCCATGACCTATGGTGACCGGGTGCTTGAGCCGGGCGGACTGGTGGACAATCCTCTGGATGCAGTGTCCCTGGGCATTGCCCTCATGTTCGGAACAGCAGGCCTGCCGCACATCCTTATGCGCTTCTACACAGTGCGCGACGCCAAGACCGCCCGTAAATCCGTTTTCTATGCCACCGGCTTCATCGGTTTCTTTTATATTTTGACCTTTACCATAGGTTTCGGGGCTATGGTCATAGTAGGACAGGAAATCATCTCGTCAATGGATGCCGGAGGTAATATGGCCGCCATGCTCCTGGCCGAGGCTACCGGAGGAGCTGTGTTTCTGGGCTTTATTGCTGCAGTGGCCTTTGCCACGATTCTCGCTGTGGTGGCAGGGTTGACTCTGGCCGGAGCAAGCACACTTTCTCACGACCTTTATGCGGGAGTCTTCCGTGCCGGCCGTTCTTCCGAAGAAGAAGAGGTCAAGGTGGCCAGGGTTGCCACTTTATCCCTGGGTGTGCTGGCCATTGTCCTGGGTCTTATATTTCAAGGGCAGAACGTGGCCTTTATGGTCGGTCTGGCGTTTGCAATCGCTGCCAGCGCCAATTTTCCGGCTTTGCTTTTGTCCATTCTCTGGAGAAATTACTCCACTTTCGGAGCGACTCTGAGCATTGCAACAGGCACTATTCTGGCAGTCGGTCTGATCATTGTAAGCCCCACGGTCTGGGTGGATATCTTCAAGAATCCAACCGCGGTCTTTCCCCTGACCAATCCGGCGATCATATCCGTTGCCGGGGCGTTTGCCGCCGGGTATATTGGCTCCAAGCTCAGGCCGGACAGGGAAGCCTCACAAAGATACGAAGAACAGAAGATCAGGAACTATCTTGGTGTAGGAGCTGAATGAAGAATAAAATAGCAGCCTTTCTGGCAGGCGTATATCCGTTTTCCGTCCTTCCCGACGCAGAACTGGAGAAGGCCGGATCTCTGGCTGAGCTTTATCCGGTTTTATCCGGAGAAGTATTAAATTTGGTTCAGAAAAACCAGAAAGCTCTATATGTAGTCCAGAGTGGAACAGTGCAGATTCTGACCGGAAATGAAACCGTGGATACTCTGATCATCGGTGATTTCTTTGGGCATGAGTCCTTTTTTTTCCCTTCTTCACTTGGTCAGTCCGCAGTGGCTGTCCAAGATGGCACACTTATCGTTATTTCTGCACAGGTTCTCCAGGAAATTCTCAAGCATCAGGAGGCATACAGATATTTCCGGCACAAGGCGGAGATCTTCAGAAACAGGGTCCATGATCTCCAGCACTGGCGCAACATTTCCCGGATGGATCCTTATCTGCGCCTGACTCTGAAAGATGTAAGGGTCAGGGCTCCGTTACATATTGAGGCCGGGGCCACAGTATCCCAGGCAGCCAAAGTCATGTTCCGGGAGAAGAGCCCAACCTGCCTGGTCAGGCAGGACAATGATTTTAAAGGCATTTTCACCGAAAGTGATATCCTAAAAAAAGTTGTGGCCAAAGATATTAACCCCGAAAATATTGAGGTCGGGGAAATCATGTGCAGCCCTCTTATTACCGTCAGATCAGATGAGCTTTTGTTTCAGGCCTTCTCCAGAATGGTCCGTTCCGGAATCCGCAGGCTGGTGGTTCTGGGAGCGGAAGGAAAACCCAAAGGAATCATAGAGGAGCGGGACCTGCTTTCGGTCAAGGGAGAAAATCCTGTCTATCTATCAGGAGAGATCGCCAGAGCCGGAGACTTTACCGCACTGGGCAAGGTTTTTGAGCAGGTTCAGGCCATGGTGGTCCGTTCAGTGGGTGAAGGCATCGGTATTTTTCACGTCGGCCGACTGGTCAGCGACATGCATGATCAGATTTTGGCAAGGGTTATGGATCTGATCTTAAATGAAACGGATCAGCCTCCTTCAGAGTTCTGTCTCGCGGTCATGGGCAGTGAAGGCCGCAGGGAACAGTATCTGGCTACTGATCAGGATAACGCCCTGATTTACGCTGAAGATGACGAAGAGATAAAAATTTTTTTTGAACGCTTTGCTGAAAGATTCACTCAGGCCCTGCTTGAGCTTGGTTTCCCGCCCTGTTCCCATCAAGTCATGATCAATAATCCTGCCTGGAACATGAGCCTTGACCGCTGGCTGGACACAGTGGATGAAATGATCCTTAAAGGAGACATGCACAGCATTCTTAAAACTTCTCTGCTTCTGGACATGCGACCCGTTGCCGGAAAGGAACAGTTTGCCAGGATGCTAAAAAACTATTTGTTCAGGCGAGCGGGCAGCAGCCCGTACATGCTCAAGTATATGGCCAATGAAGCGCTGCGCTTCAAGCCTCCGCTGGGTTTTTTCAGCAATCTGATCGTGGAAAAAAGCGGCGCGAACAAAGGAAAGATGGATATAAAAAAAGGTGGAGTCTTTCCCCTGACTCAAGGCATCAGGACACTTTCCGTGGACCACGCCATTCAGGAAACGTCCACAGAGGAACGGATCATCCGTCTTCAGGATGCCGGAGCATTTTCAGCAGGTCTTTCCGCTGGAATCAGGGAGGCTTACGAATTTTTTCAGACGCTTCGTGTCAGGACCCAGGCGGAGCAGGTTAGAAATGAAGAGAAACCTGACAATTACATTGCACCGGACAGACTTTCAGCCATGGAGCGAGACAAGCTCAAGGACTGTTTCAAGATCGTTAACGAATTTCAGTCTCTGCTTTATAACAAGTACGGACTGCATCTGATGACCTGAGGTAACCTCTATCATATCTTCACTGCCTCCTGCTTCCTGGCTTCCTGCCTACTGTCTACTAGCTGCTGCCTACTGACTCTGACTACCCTCCGGGGCCGCTTCCAGCCCCGCCTCCGGCTCGTAAGACCTGAGTCTACGGGTCGGAGAGTAGGGCTTCCAGGCCG
>SLAE01000073.1 GCA_007127015.1 Desulfonatronospira sp.
AAATTTCTGAGCAAAGTTGAGAAGGGTCTGGAAGGCTGGAGCAAGTCAGGCAGTATTATCCGATAAATGTGCCAAGCGGCCAGTTCTGTTTAATTATAATTCCTGCATCCGCGGGCACATCAAAGTTTAGGTATTGGGGCCTATAAAAAAAGGGGGAAGGAACTGCCTGGCCAGATACATCTTGCCCACTTGTTAGGGGCCCGTAATCAGGACCATTTTTCTGGAGAGGTCTTTTTTGACCTAGGGGAAGATAAATCGCTTCATCCAGACTATTTAAAATCACACTTAATAATAGTCAGGACTATTTTAAAAAATATTTAAAAATAGTCAGCATGTCGCTCAAAAATTAATTGATAAAGGAATTCCCATTGCCCCGGGAAATTATCCAAAGATCTTCGCTCCGAAATTCCAGTAATTGCTGGTTTTTTCTTCATTGGTGCCCGGGGCCGGACTCGAAAAGAATGGATAATGAATTTTGCTCCCAGCGAAACTCCTTATGAAGGAATTCAAGAAGGAGTTTCGCTGGGAGCTCTCTTTAAAATCATCCAAGGCGACACATATCCTGACACATGGGGGTGGGGGATATCTCCCACACTGCTCATGGGCAGAAGAACTCGCTTTCCCCCTGCATCAAATGCCAGTTGCAGGCTTGCAGCCATGTTGTCCGCAGGAATGATGCTGCCGCCCAGACTCATATCTCCAAGAACCACCAGGCTTCCAAGCATAGACCGTGCTTGATCTGATTGCCTAATTTTATTCATTGTTGTTTTCTTCAACATCTTCTCCCTCGTCAGGGATGTCCCCCTGATAGACGGTTTTTCCTGTGGCCCGCTCTATCAAATGTAAAAGCTTTTTCTGTCTGTCAGCCATAAACTGTTCAAAGTCGTCTGCCCGGAGCAATTCAGGGTCAATCAGGTGGCTGTTGAGGTAGGCATCAAGCCTTTCTCTTCTGATTGGTGGTGTTTCATTATCACCTGTTTCCAGTTTCTTCAGATATTCTGAAGGAGCTGCACCACTAAGAATCCGGTTTGTTCTATATGACAGGGGGGTTTTGTTAATTATGGAATCGTATACAGCAGGTTCATATCCATTTTCTTTGCACCACTTTCTGGGAAATATATGGTGAATATCAACGTTCTCTCCGAAAAAAACAGTGTCCTTGAATTCTTGGCCAGAGCGCAAGTCTTTAGCTCCAACCTTCATCAGCAGGGCATTAACGCCTTTATAGGCTGCGGAGAGCCGCATGCGCATGGTTTTCAACCTGTCAGCATGAAGAATGCCCTCACTAACAGTTGTGGGTTCTGGTCCTCCCCTGATCCAGGCCGGAACTTCCATATAGTCTTTGGCAATCCTGGTATCCACCGCAGAGCCATAAAGCTCCCCAAATACTCCACACCAGTACCACTGCTCAAGTTTAGCTCTGTTTGTGTCATGTTCTGAAGCGTTGCCGAGGTCAGCCAGGATAGCCGCCAAGGGTATGATTTGTGACTGATAGGGAAGATCAAAAATCCGGAAGATATGAAGTCGGTGAAGGAACTGGGCCGCGTTTACAAAGCCATTTTCAACATTTTTTTCGTATTTCTTATATGCTTGGAGGGGAAGGCTTAGCAAAGCATGGCGATTGCCCGTCACGGCAGGCAGATCCTTGCCTCTTTTTCCTTCATTTTTTGCAGAAAGGCGCAAGCTCCTGGTATGAAATAATGATATCGCCTGTAGAAAGTCTGTATTTGATACATTTGCAATAATCCCTTTGTCCATGCCGGGCGATCTTAAGGTTTCGACAAACCTTCTGTGGCGGCCATTTGTCTGATCATCACCATACCAGTCTTTGCGCAGTTCATGCCCTTCTGCAGCATAAATTGCGGTGACAAGTTCAAATGCATCCAATGGCTTCCCACCAGTATTGACCTTTTCAAAAACCACACAAACAGCTTCTTTTGAAGTCGATCTATCAAGAGCAATAACTGGAAGTCTGTAATATTTGAAATTCTCTAAAATAGTTCTTTTGAAATTCCTGAATTCTTCACGTATTTCTTCATTTTCATCGCCCCTCCAAAACTTGTCAAAACCATCCTGCCACCTATCCCAATCAAAAACTTTTGATACAGGATACATTAGGTTGGCGAATTCTTTTTCAGAAGAAGAAATATCTAATACAACTTTTCTACCAAAGTCACTTTTCAAAATAAGATCTTCAGGTATGCCGATGATTGCCTCTTCACGGTCCTCCGAGTTGTCTAGAGCCTTGCGGATATCTATATAAAACCAACGTTTAACTTTTTTCTTTTTGGGTGTTTCTGTTTCGATTACTTTGCCCCGAATTGTTGCTTGATAAAGTGAAGTCATCCTTTGCTGCCCATCAAGAAGTAGAGAATAGGGAGGTTTGTCTTTGGCCTGGTCAGGTGCTCCTTCAACAGGACGAGGCTTAAAATTGACATTTCCCCCAGTATCCAATGTCATTAATGCACCCACGGGAAAAGCTCTTGAGACAGATGCAATCAAACTTTTAATCCGTTCCTCGTCCCACACCCAACTTCTTTGAAAATCTGGAAGCTGAAGAAGGCCTTCGTGGCAATCGTCTAATAGTTTGAACAGATCATAAGGGTTGGTTTGAAATGTAGATCCTGGCATTTATTTACCCTCTTCATTTTTATGCATTGAAATCAGAAAGGATTGTCTACTCCTCATCAAACTCAGCATTCTGGAAATTCAGGGTGGCGCAGTTTTCCCGGACTGCTCTCTCAGTATGTTCATCAAAGCCTTTGGAGCTTTCGGCTTCAATGTCCAGCCTGATTTTCAAGGAGACATGAGGTTTCTTGCTCAGGAGGCTGATGACCTCTTTCTGGATCTCGTCGTACTGCATTCTGCCTGTATGGGGATCGAGGCCGATGGTGGCATAAAAGCGTTTCTTCAGTCTGATCGGTCCTTGTGATTGTTCCGCGTGAGGTGTAGGCACTTCGCCTGGCTTTTCTTTTTCAGGTTTATCAGGTTGCTTGTGTCCAGATCCAGATGTTTCCGTGTCTGCCTGCTTTCGTGCTTTTAACTCCCTGGCCTTATCCAGTTCAATGATCAGGGACGAGCCGTCAATCACAACAGACGCGCTTTCAGCGAATTTGAACCCCTTGTATTCATCACCTTCCTTGCCGTCGGCATATCCAAAGTAATCACCACTGGGCACGCCATTTTCTATTGCGTCTTTAAGGATAGATTTATCCAGGAGCCTTGGCAGGTAAAGGTAATCACACATCTTCTGCCACAGGTCAGCTGTGTTAAGATCGGTCCGGCCGTTTTTCCAGAACCACTGCTTGAGCATATTGTCCAGGTGGATGGGGGACCAGACGTTGAGCACGGATTCTTCCTGGAGGAGACGATTTTCAATTTCACTGGCAACATTGGCAGCACCGGTGCTCAGGCGGAAACATTCCCACTCTGTTTTTTTAATCTGCCCGTTTCGACCCGGGTATTGTGTGGGGACCAGAAGCCATTGGTAGCATTCCACCACAGTTCTGTTGACCGTGCCGGAGGCTGATTCCATGCTCTGCCTTGCCTGCCTGACCTGGAGCACATCCAGGACCAGTTTGCCCTGGTCAACATCATCAACTATGGATTTCCAGGCAAGATAAACACGCAGATAGTCTTTAAGCCTGGGCAATGTATTATAATCAGGGGCAAGAAAAATAAGGCGGTTCTGGTGCAGCCTGGGAGTATTGCCGCGCATTCGAAGTATTTCTCCTGCTTTGGCAGCGGCAAGCTCACATGTCCTGGAATGAGGATGCCTTGGTTCCAGGACGCACAGCCGCAGTTCAAGGTCATCAGGAATGTCTCCTGAAGCGGTAAAAATATGGACTCCTGAAAATATCCCTCTGTTGATGATCTTGTTCAGCCTGGCCATGGTCTCTGGAAATATATCATCACTTTCAGAGAACCTGGTTTTTCTCTCCTCCATTTCCCGGCGCAGGTTGGGGGTAACGTCGAACCAATAGCGATCATCACTTACGTTGAGGTGCTGGAGCCTGTCTTCAAGCTTCTTCAAAGCGTCTTTGACCACGCTGACGCTTATCCCAGGATGGGCAGAGCCCAGGGCCACGTGCTTTCTGTCTATGCCTCTGATTCTTTGAGACCTGACACTGGGAGCACTGCCCAGAAATATTGTCCTGGCCACCCGCCTGGCCCCCTGGTGCTTGCCGATGAGGCTGTTCTGGGTGTCAATTTCTGTAGACTTGGCGTTTTCTCCATCAATATCCCTGTCCACCACAGGGTCCCAGCCAGGTGGAAGGTAATACAGGGACTGATTTTTGACGTTGCTGTCGGACAGGGGCAAAGATCCGGGCATGATCATGGGGTCCCGGTTGCCATCCTTCCAGAGTCTGTAAATTACAGTTGCCAGAAGCTGGAGTACTCCCCTGGTCCGCTGGAATTTATCCATGGTTGACCAGTCCTGATACAATCGGTCAAACACTTCAGGATGGATGGGATAGGAGGCTGTAAGTCTTCTAAAGTATGCTCCCTCTATGGCCTCGCCTGGAAAGTCCTGGCTGTTGTCCTGGTAGTATTTTGAGAACTCCTGGCATACTTTTTTGACGGCTTCCTCATCTGTGATGGGGTTGAAGAGTCTTCTGCGGACTATCTCAAAGGCCTCTTCAGTGGCAACAGGCTTCCACAGGGCATGGATACGTCCGAAGTATTTCTCCAGGATGTTCAGGACCTGCTGACCCCTGTCCCCGCCCAACTCGGCATTGGACTCAGGAAGGGAAACAAACATCATCGAGTTTTCTGTGGCAGCCAGAGATTCAGTCAGGGCCTGAATAAAGGACATGTTGGTTTCCAGGCTTCCTCCTGGATAGCTCCTGCCTTCTTCAAACTGACGCATGTACGCTACGGTCTCATCCATGAGAATGACCACGGGGCCGTACTTTTTAAACATGGAGATCAGAATATTTTTACCTGGAGAAACTCCGTCCCGGTCAGCATCGGCCAGCATGGAAAAGGCCTCCTCGCCTCCCAGCTGCCAGGCTATTTCACCCCACAGAGTCCTGATTTCAATGCCGTCCTGAAAATTGGGCTGAGAAGGACTCAGCCTGTTGCCGTCGATTACCGCGATATTGGCCCTGGGCAGACTGGTAACGCCTGCTGCGTCCAGAATGGGAGGTACGCCCTGGAGATCCCTTGCAGGTACATCTCCCCTGGCAATATGATAAACCCCGACCATGGTATGGGTCTTACCTCCGCCAAAAGCGGTCTGGAGCTGAACAACTGGATCACCTGCCCCGCCGCTTAATCTTTTGACCAGGCTGTCAAACAGAAGACGCATTCCTTCAGTGATGTAAGTCCTCTGGAAAAAGCTGACCGGGTCCTGGTACTCCGGACCGGCGCTGCCTTCTCTGACCCGGCTCAGGTCTGCGGCAAACTCGGCCTGTTTGAACGTGCCCTTGAGAACGTCTTCATGGGGAATGGCGATTTCAGTCCATGATTTAATCTGCATGTTCCTGTCCTTTGAATTACTTTGTCCCTGGCATACCATCCAGCAGGGATCTTTGAACTTCTCTTCTGCCCGTGGCCTGATGAGCTGTCATGGTTGTGTCATGCCAGGAAGCGATAAGTTCGTTATAGGCTCTGGCTTCTTCGGCCCAGCCTTTACGTTCGCAAAGAGTATAGAGCCTGTAGGCCAGCTGGCGGATACCATCCGACCTGGCAGCCATTCTGGCCAGGAGCTTGCCTGCTTCGGATTCTCCACCCTGGCGCAGCACCCGGATCATATGATGCAGGGCTTCCCAGGTTGGGGTGCGCTGGTCCTTTCTCGGGTCCCAGCCTTCAGGGTATTCAGAAAGCTTAAGCAGCCTGACCTTGCCAGCCCTGGAGTCTACCACCCCGGCCAGAACCAGGCCATCAACTGAAGTTCCTTTGGCCCTGGCCAGGACATCAGCTTCACCATACAGACCAGTCTTGAATCCATACTGCATGAACCAGTCAATACAGAACCTGGTATCAGAGTCCATATCCCCTTCAGCTTCATTGAAAAATTCATCCACGACCTTGTTGATCTGGATCAACGCATCCCGGACCGACATCTTAGAACCATCCGCCTCAAGAATACCTGAATACCTGGAATAAACAGCCATGCCTGGACCTATGGCAGCCTGGGCCAGATCCACCGGGGCAATGACAGTAGCACCTTTTTTGCCACCGATCATGGTGTCCAGGGCTTCTGGCAATTCTTCCTTAAGCTCACGCAGGAACTGACGGCGGGGGATGGAAGGGGCACTGGCGTCTCGCTTACGGCAAACAAGGACGATGGAGGAGGCCAGGGCGTTCCAATTAACCTTCATTCCTGTTGGCCTTTCAGTTCTAATTGGCCATGTGCCTGTAATTACAAACCCTGAATCTAACACAGACTGCAAAAAAGATTCCCAACCTATATTTCCAGTTCCAGAATCTTGGTTATCTCCTTGTTTGAAGGCGTAATATATCGATATTGGGTAAGCATTGTTGCAGTTATTGTATATATTCTTAATCGCTTTTCTCATTCCATTTATGAAAAAAATCTCCGCATCTTTTTTTGTCTTGTTTCTTTGACTATCAGCAACCAACTCATTTATTTTTGGCACAAGCAAAGTGTTGAATAGTTCAGGATAATTCTCTTTTAACGAGTGTCTCATCCATACATAGAAATAATCTGATATATCCGCATAAGGGACATTATCGTAATAAGGAGGATCAGTAGAATAAATTGGATATGTATTGTTGATATCAAGTTCTTCGCTAGCGTCTTTTTGATATGCATATCCGGAACCTCTTGAGTGTAATGAAAAAGAAATTACCTTTGATATCCACTGGACTGCTCCAACCCAATTTCCTGTTGATCTAGAAAAAGGATTAACCTCTGCATAGTCCCACACCATTGGCAAGACTTGCCTACTAAAAACTTGAACAATAAAGCTACCACTCCAAGCATTTAGTGTAGACCAATAGTTTGTGCTCCTATTGATCGCAAAGGATAAAAAAGTCTTTATCGATGCTGCATAGTCTCTTCCTTCTCTTGTTGCTGACTGTTTGCTCCCTTTACACATTAAAACATAATCATCGCTAACCTTTTTTTCAAGATCGCTCAAAATTGAGCATAAATTTGTCAATGCGAACAGTTGTCTTTTAGTAAAAAGATCTGATGTATAGTACATACCGTATCGTGGGGGGGCCATATACTGAGGATGAGTTGATAGTTTTCCTTTAGGGTACCCTTCCACATTAATCTGTGCAATGTCCTCCATCTCATTGGTTGAGCTTAAGCAAACCCTACCACCATCTGCTTCAGCAATGACAGCCATTATTTTGTGCGCCATGTGACCTGCGCAAGCCTTCTCCTTGATATAACTTTCTGGTATAGGCGATTCGGTTATGAGACACCTAAATTTAACTCCTCGTCCAAGCTTAGTTCCAGCATTAATAGACTTAGGAGGGATTCCCCTTTTTACTACAAAAAAATAAGAGTTATCATCAATAATTGGTTCTATAAAGTAAGTATCATTTCCTTCACCTAATATCTTAAAGGTTGTTGTTAATGGAACGGCTACATTGTTGGCTGCAGGGTTTGGGCTTGGAATAGTCCTGGCCCAGAGCCAGGCAATGACAGTAAGTTCTTTATTCAGGTAAGGTCTGAGGTCAGGCCGACCATTATCAATCATTTCCTTGGTAATCTTTACCTTGGGATAGAGATGGCCAATACGCTTTTCAGCCTGTTCACGCATCCAGTGTCCATACCTGCGTACATCCTCGGCCAGTCCACTGGCTCCTGGCCAGTCATTCTTTCCTCGAACATCTATTTGCTCCCCCTTGGGTATTGGCCCTACAGGAGCTCTGCCTGCAAACTTGGGAGGGATTTCAATCATGGCTTTGTTGATGAGCACGGCCACGGGATTAAGATCTGAGGCATGAGCCTCAAGGCCCAGTCTCTGGGCTTCCAGAGGAATTGAACCCCCACCGGCAAAGGGATCATGAAAGGCTGGCAGCTTGTCAGGATCAAAGCATGGCTTGCCTTTGTTCAGCTCACAGGTCTCACGCCAGGACTTGCGGATTTCTTCCCTGGCCTGCTCCAGCAATGTTTCATTATTGGTGTTTTCCCATTTGACCAGTTCCCTGATAATTCCAAACAGCCGCTCCCTTTCTTTCTGGGCGTCTTCCTTGGTCTGACCAGGGTATTTGCCCCAGCCCCGCTCACCACCAGGATCATTGACCAGCTGGGCAAAAAGCACAGCTCTGGCAGCAGCCAGGGGTCGTCTGGCCCACCACAGGTGCAGGGTGGAAGGATGGCCATGGCGGATGGATTTTTCCCTGGCTGAAGCAATATTGATGTCTTCCAGGGGCAGGGCAACTTCTATGAGTTTTTTTGGTGCTTTGATCATGCTGATATTTTCAGATGTTAATCTTTTGCTGAAGGTGAATTAAACACTGTTCCCGGAAATTACTTAAGCTTGTTAAGTTCTTCATAGCCCTTTGATGTCAGACGATATTTTTGAGTAGGGCTTTTTGGAGAGCCGGGCTGTGTCATTTCAATAACACCCGCTTTTAAGGCTGGGTTTATATAGGACTCTCGGAAATGAATACGGTCCTTTAGTTCCAATACGTCCTGCAGTTCCTGCCGATTCATCTCCCCGCTCAACACATGCAGCAGTTTTTTTACTTGTGGGGTTACTTGTTGGGTTACTTGAGGGGTCACTTGTTGGGTCACTTGTGGTCCCCCTGACTGAGCCCCTGAAGTATCTGTCTTAAAACCCTGTTGCTGTCCATTCAGACCTTCAGCACCAAACTCCGGCACTTTAACAATGATCCTGAATACATCACCCTCAATCATCTGAGGATCTTCCCCTCCATAAGCCTTGCCGTACTTCATCATATTGCGCATACCAGAGCCCAGCTCATCAGCCCGGTGGATTTCCCGGAAAAAAGCCCCGATCACCGGGTTCTTGGGAAAAGGGGTGAAAGTGCTGGGATCAAGGACCCCGAATCCATGCGGCTTGCTGCTGTTCTCAGTACGAACCTGGCCCCGTTCAATAATAAGCTTGGCAGGAAAGGCGTTCCTGTACTCTCTGTGGATAAGTATATTGGAGGCCACTTCTCTGAATATGGCGTCACGAATGCTGATGCGGTTGGTACCTTCCAAATGGAAAGGGTCCGGCAGGTGCTTCTGAACAAAAGCCATGATCCGCTCATAACTTTCTATGAGATTGGTTCGGACGAGGTCCCGGTCATCGTAACGGTCCAGGTTGACTTTCCTCAGAATCAGGTCTGTGCGGTGATGGGGCACAGCAGAGAGGATAACCTGGTCGTTCCCCAAAAGCAGAATACCGGCCAGGGTGATACCGCTTTTGCCTGTTTCCGGGTCCTTCTGAAAGAGCTGGGCACTCTGAATCAATTCCATATCATCCATGTCCAGCCAGGGGTGACTATCGCGCCAGACTCCAGCCAGCCGACGGCATTTTTCAATGAGTTCAGGGCGCAGGTCATCAAGACCCGCATAAGGATAGACCTTGTTTTCAGAATAGGCAGCCTGCTTGCGCTGATACAGTTCGGCCACCTTAACAGTATGGTCTGTTATATCAAAATCGCCGTCTTCATTGCGATCAAAAATACGGCCGTTGTAGCGGTGAACCTGTGAGCTCTCCGGAACATAGACATGCAGGATAATCTGGTCATGAACCTGAACCTCATCCACTGAAAGGTAGGCAGGTGGCTGTATCTTCTGCGGATTGTTTATGGTGGTCACAAAGTCCTTTTTGATCTGGTCTACTACATGGGGGGCGATGCCGGTAACTTTTCCAGAGTCATGAACCCCAAGCAACAGTGTCCCTCCATGCCTGTTCAAAAATGCGCAGATGGTCTGATACACATCCAGGTTAAGTTTTTCACGGCACTGCTTGAACTCCAGGTTCAAACCTTCACCGGATTGTATCAGCTTAAGTATGCGGGACTGATCAATCATATTTTAAGGTCCAGATTTTTACTGTAGAATCTGCTCATTTCAACAATTCCCCGAGATCATAATTGACACTGGCCACGCCCCAGTCCGGTTCCACGCTGAATGGTTTCTGGACATAATACGGGCCTTCCAGCTGATCATTCTCATCCACAAACACTATGGCCAGGAAAAACTTGTCCTGCTGGTTCAGGGCGTACATGATTTCATTGCGGGTGACAGTAATGGTGGTCTGGCCTTTTGCCCGTCCTTTGACTTCAATATGGCGATCAGGTGCACCCTGTCTGTACGAAGAAATATCCCATCCGCACTTTTCAGCAGAGACATCCCTGGTGGTATAGCCATTGGCATGTTCAGATTCCATGACCGCCTGCATGGCCAGGTGTTCAATACGGGCACGGCGCCCGGCATCCTGACTGAAACCGGCCGAAGGCCGACCTTGTTTCTGGTCCAGCAGTCCCTGGGGGATAATCAGTGCTTCTCCCATGACTATGGGCGGACTGGATATCACCTCACGCCTGGCCTGCAGCTCCCTGGTTCGCTGTTCCAGTCTGGAACGCAGGTCATCCACCTTGCGCCTGGCCATTTCAGGCTGCATCCTGGGCTGTCTGCCCGCTTCCATGGCGTCCTGCAGATAAAAATACCTGTCCTGCCAGTAATCAATTTCTTTGGTCAGCCTTTCATGAACAGCGCTGAGTATTTTATCCACCTGGCGCTCCCGCCTGGACTTGACCTCGGCAAAGTGGTCCGGAACAAGACGGGCGGCAGCAAAGGCCATGGCCTGGTCTTCCAGGGTCTTGCACAGCCAGGGCTGGTCAAAAACATCTTTGATCAGAGCCCTGTCTTCAGGGCTTAAAGGCTCCAGGTCCAGATGAGGTGCCCACCCGGCATGGCGGATATTACCTCCGGCATCAATGGTCACAAATTGAATTCTGCGGGAGCAGACAGAGCGCTCATTTTTTTCATAAGTGCTTTCCCGCACTGAATGGTCGATCATGACCAGGACCCTGGGGTCAGTACCGGGATCAGCAGGATCAAGAAAGACCGTACCCTGCTTGAGCTTGGAGCTGTGACCTTCCAGAATCAGATCAGTAACCGAATTCATCAATGGGTGGCCTGGATGCACCAGGCTGGCCATGGGCTTGCCGTAAGCCCTGACCAGATCGCGCTCAAAGCAGATCCTCTGGTATTTGGGCAGTACAGGGTCCCGGCCGCCTATGACCCGGTCGCGATGACGGATAACAGCCGGTACGTGGTTGATTTCGTAACGACCGGCTTCACGCTGCCGCAGGTCGCCGTTGAGACTCTTGAAGGCCTCCATGAAAAAGGCCCGGATAAAATAAGGCTGAAGCTTTCTGGCCTCGGCCTTTTCCATTTCTTCCTTGACCGCAAACAGCCGCTCCTGGTTCATGATTTCTTCGGCCAGGGCGCTGCGGTTCATGATGGCCTTGAGGTGCTGGGTATCAAGGGCTCCCTCTACCTGGCGCTCCAGCCTGGCCCTGACTTCAGGGTCATCACCGTAACGGATGGCTTCCACCAGCATTTCCTTGAGGGAGCGGCCTTCAAAGACTTCCCCCAGGATATCGAAGACTCTGCCCCCAAGGGCCTGGCGCTCCACTTCCAGCTTGTCGAACAGGCGGTAAAATACATCTCCTTCCCTGGTATCCATGGCCACCATGTTCCACAGGTGGCAGACCTCGGTCTGGCCGATTCTGTGGATACGGCCGAAACGCTGTTCTATGCGATTGGGATTCCAGGGAAGGTCATAATTGACCATCAGGTTGGCGTTCTGAAGGTTAACGCCCTCACCTGCGGCATCAGTAGCCACAAGAACCAGGGTGTCTTTATCAAAACGAAACATTTCCTGGAGATTTCTGCGCTGGTCTCGTCCTACTCCTCCGTGGATGCAGATGACGCCTGCCGGATCACCTATCAGCGATGTAATCCGGGTGTGCAGATAATTCAGGGTATCTTTATGCTCGGTGAATATGATCAGCTTGCGTCTTTTCCCGTGGGGATCGAACATGAATTCATTATCCTGAAGAATGGAAGACAGCTCTTCCCATTTTCTGTCCTGGCCGGACTGAACAACATCCCTGGCCTTGAATTCAAGAGTAGTCAGGGTTTCAATCTCATTTATCAGTTCTTCAATGGTCTGGGCCGTGGTAGCCTGGTCAACCAGGTTGTCCGCCAGTTTTTCGTATTCGGAATCAGAAAGCTGTTCTTCAATATCATCCAGATCTTCAGGACCGTAAGGTTCCAATGTCTCGGCAATATAATTGCCGCGCTGCTGGAGCTTTTCTTCTTCAACCCGTCTTTCAAGCCTTTTGCGGCGGCGTTTCAGAGACTGGTAAATGGCTTCCGGGGATGAAGCCAGACGTCGCTGGAGAATGGTCAGGGCAAAGCCGATGTTGCCTTTACGCTTGTTGTCCAGGGCGTCGGCCTTATTCATCTCGTTTTTGACATAATCAGTTACTGACGCGTAAAGGTCTGCTTCAATGTCTGAAAGGGTATACCCGGCTGTATAAGCCCTGCGCTCCGGGAAAAGAGGTGTGCCGTCAAATTTGAGCAGGTCTTCCTTGACCATGCGGCGCATCATGTCCGTGACGTCAACCTTGTGCGCTCCATCCCGGAACTTGCCGAAAAACCGGTCTCCATCCAAAAGAGATAGGAACAGCTGGAAATCTTCTTCCTTACCGTTATGTGGTGTGGCAGTCATAAGAAGGAGGTGCCTGGCTTTGGAAGACAGAAGCTCACCAAGCTGAAACCTTTTTGTCTTTTTGACCTGACTGCCGAAAAAAGTGGCAGACATCTTGTGGGCTTCATCTGCTATGACCAGGTCCCAGTCCGAAACACCAAGTTTTTCCTTGAGATCATCACTGCGGGCCAGCTGATCCATACGGGCTATAAGACGGTCATTATCTTCAAAGGGATTGCCTGAGTGTGAATTTTCAAGCATTTCTCTTGAAAAAATGTTAAAGGTCAATCCGAACTTTTCATAAAGCTCATCCTGCCACTGCTCCACAAGGCCGCCAGGGCATACGATCATGATTCTTTGAGCATCGCTACGCATGATCAGCTCCCTTATAAGCAGTCCGGCCATGATGGTTTTTCCTGCTCCAGGGTCGTCAGCCAGAACATAGCGTAAAGGCTGTCTGGGCAGCATTGATTCATAAACCGCGGTTATCTGGTGGGGCAAAGGGTCGACATTGGAGGTGTGGAGCGCCATCATGGGGTCGAACAGGTGAGCCAAACTGATGCGTTTGGCCTCTACAGCCAGCTTGAATTCTTCGGCAGGGGCGTCGAATCCCCAGGGACAGCCTGAATCAGCCAGGGATATGGAAGGCTCGTCCGCGCGAAACAGCATCCGCTCCCCAAGCCTGCCTTCATTATCCTTGTAGTAAAGAGTAACGGCATGGTCGCCAAGCTTTTCCACGGAAACCACACGTACGATCCTGCCCGGTTCCACACCTGTGAGCATTTGATTTACAGCTATGTTTTCCAGTTTGATCATGGTCAGCGGTGCTTGGGTTTGGAAGGATTAATGTCACTATTGGAAATTAAAGCGCCTGATTAGATTGCTTATCCATATTCTGGTCTGAATTCAATAGAAACATAACCTGATTTAAACATTTATGCTCGGGTAGGGACATAAGATGTTAGCGTAAGATGGCCAGATTCCCTGAAAACCAGGGGGGAACATTATGAGCCAAGCACCATATAATGCCCACCCCTGATCTCAATCTTCCCCTAGGCCAGCAGCTTACGAACAGATGGCCTCATTTTCCTGCTGGGGGCATCCATCTGTAGGCGCAAGAGGTTGTTGTAATTTGTCAGAATTGCCTGGGCTTTCTGTTATTGATGGGGATGGAGAGACATGCCTTTGACGATAATCTGACCGTCGGGATTCAGAGATAAGTCCAGGCCCAGCACAAATGTCAGGAACTGAAGAAAATCGAAAGAAGCGCGCATGGCGTAAATTTTCAAGCCAATTGTTTTGGGCAGTATTGTCTCGTTGATTAGCGGTATTTTGTATGCTTTTTTTAATGAACTTACATCAAATATCTGGATAAATTTTTATCCAAAACCTTACAATTTTTCTTTCCAAATGTTTTTCTGACACGTACATAATGAGTACACAGGCTTTTTGAGTACATAAAAAGGTATGGGAGCAGATGGTCCAAAAACCCTTCTTATTTCTATGGTGCCCGGGGCCGGACTCGAACCGGCACGAG